>VERC01000026.1 GCA_018882825.1 Acidimicrobiia bacterium
CATCGGGGTGGCCGGGGGTGACCGGCTCTCGGTCAAGGGCCTGCTCGACATCCCCCTGACCGACGTGACCGCCATGTGGGATCACACCCTTCCCTCGGCGCTGGGAGCGGGGACGGCCCAGGACTGACGGTCAGGTCACCGGTCGCCTTCACGGCCCATCGGTACGATGTCGAGGTGAACACGGTCGAGAACGTCGTCGGCCCCGATGACGACACGCCCAAGGAGGCCTGCGGGGTCTTCGGTGTGTACGCGCCGGGCCAACCGGTCTCCCACCTCACCTATCTCGGCCTCTTCGCGCTGCAACATCGCGGACAGGAAGCGGCCGGGATGGCAGTGAGCGACGGCTCGGCCATCACGGTGGTGAAGGAGACGGGCCTCGTCTCCAACGCGTTCGACGACCGCACCCTCTCGGCGCTCAACGGCCATCTGGCCATCGGCCACACCCGGTACTCCACCACGGGCTCGAGTGTGTGGCGCAACGCCCAACCCGTCTATCGCGATGTGGGCGATCACACATTGGCGCTGGCCCACAACGGCAACCTCGTCAACACGCGGTCACTGGCCGACGAGTTGGGGATGCTGCCGGGCACGGTGGGATCGGACTCCGACGTGGTGGCCGAACTGCTGGCCTCCGAATTGGCCAAGGTGCCGGATGAGTCGTCCGACCATCGGGCCCTCGAGCGCGCGCTCGTGGCGGTGCTGCCGCGACTGGAAGGTGCATTCTCGATCGTGGCCATGGACGAAGGGCACATCATCGGCGTGCGCGATCCTCACGGGTTCCGACCCATGTGTCTCGGCAAGCTGGACAAGGGGTGGGTGCTGGCATCGGAGAGTCCGGCTCTCGATGTCGTCGGCGCTCATCTCGTGCGTGAACTCGATCCCGGCGAGATGATCGTGATCGACGCCACCGGCTGTCGATCCCTGTGGCCGTTCGACAGCGCCGACATCGAGCCACGGTTGTGTCTGTTCGAGTTCGTCTACTTCGCCCGTCCCGATACACGTCTCTACGGCCAGAGCGTCCATCAGGCGCGCGTGCGAATGGGTGAGAACCTGGCCGAACAGGCGCCCGTCGACGCCGATCTCGTCATGGGCGTGCCCGAGTCGGGCATCCCGGCCGCCGAGGGTTTCGCCCGTCGATCGGGGATCCCTTTCGGCCACGGACTGGTGAAGAACCGCTACATCGGCCGCACGTTCATCGCCCCGAACCAGCAGATGCGCGCGCTCGGTGTGCGTATGAAGCTCAACCCGTTGCGCGACAACATCGCGGGCCAACGACTGGTGGTGGTCGACGATTCGATCGTTCGGGGTACGACGACGCGCGCCATGGTGTCGATGCTGCGGGAGGCCGGCGCCTCCGAGGTCCACCTGCGCGTGTCGTCACCGCCCTACAAGTGGCCGTGCTTCTACGGCATGGACACCGGGACGCGCGGTGAACTCCTGGCCGCCAACATGAGCATCGAGGAGATCCGTGAATACCTCAACGTCGATTCACTGGCCTACCTCACACTGGAGCGTCTCCTGAGCGCCACCGGGGCGGTCGGGGCCGGCTTCTGCGACGCCTGTCTGACCGGCGACTACCCGGTGGCGATCCCCGAGGAGGTCGGCAAGCACATCCTCGAGATCACCCCGACCCGCGTGCCCGATGCACCCGGACTGCTCCTCGACTCCTCTCAGGAGGCGCTGACGTTCATCGCGTCCGACGATGTCGATGAGTGAGTCGCAGCCGGAGACGTACGCCGCCGCGGGGGTCGACATCGACGCCGGCGAGCGGGCCGTCGAGCGGATCAAGGCCCATGTCCGGTCCACGTTCCGGCCCGAGGTCATCGGTGACATCGGAGGGTTCGGTGGCCTGTTCGCCCTCGATCCCGCGCGTTGGCGTGATCCGGTGCTGGTGTCGTCGACGGACGGCGTCGGCACCAAGGCGCTGGTCGCCCAGGCGGCCGGTCGATTCACGACCATCGGCATCGATCTCGTGGCCATGTGCGTCGACGACCTCGTGTGTCAGGGCGCCGAACCACTCTTCTTCCTCGATTACATCGCCGTGGGGCGTCTCGACCCCGATCACATCGACCAACTCGTCGACGGAGTGGCCGCCGGGTGCCGTCAGGCCGGTTGCGCGCTCATCGGTGGGGAGATGGCCGAGCACCCCGGTGCCATGGCGGCGGGGGAGTTCGATCTCGTCGGATTCGCCGTCGGCATCGTCGATCGGGCGGCGCTGATCGATGGACGCACCATCGCTCCCGGTGACGTCCTCATCGGACTCCCGTCCACCAACCTGCGTTCCAACGGCTACTCGTTGGCTCGTCGCGTGCTGCTCGATCGAGCGGGACTGCCGCTCGACGGCCCGGCCCATCCCGGGGCCCACCATTCGTTGGCCGACGAGTTGCTGGCCCCGTCGGTGATCTACGCGCCGACGATCGGCGCCCTGCAGCGGGCCGTCGACGTGCGGGGGGTCGCGCACATCACGGGCGGCGGCATCCCCGGCAATCTCGGGCGAGTCCTCCCGCCGGGCGTGGCGGCCGAGGTGGAGGTCGGCACCTGGGAGGTGCCACCCGTCTTCGGTGAGATCCAGCGACTCGGTGCCGTGCCCGAGGACGAGATGTGGCGCGTGTTCAACATGGGTGTCGGGATGATCGTGGTCGTTCCCGAGGCCGACGCCTTCCGGGCGCTCGACACCGCCCGCTCGGCCGGCCATCGGGCGGGGATCATCGGTCGGGTCGTGGCCGGTGCGGGTGACGTTCGCCTCGTCGGTGGGCAAGGATCGGCGCCATGACGACAGGGGACTCGACGACCGACGACACGAAACGCCGACTTATCGAGCATCTCCGGCAGCATTCGGTGCGTACGGGCGACTTCACACTCAAGTCCGGTCGGAAGAGTTCGTGGTTCATCGACTCGAAGCAGACGGCCTGTCGTCCCGAAGGCATCCTGCTCATCGCCGAGCTCGCCCTCGAACTCATCCCCCCTGACGTGACCGCCATCGGGGGGCTCACCGTCGGCGCCGATCCAGTCGCGTACGGGGTGGCGGCCGTCGCCGCGGCACGTGGTCGTGACCTGCGTTCCTTCACCATCCGCAAGGAGTCGAAGGACCACGGCGTCGGCGGCCGATTGGCCGGACCCCTGCTGGAGGGTGACCGGGTGGTGATCACCGAGGACACCGTCACCCGAGGGACCTCACCGATGGAGGCGGCGCGCGTCGTTCGTGAACTCGGCGCCGAGCCGGTGCTCATCCTGACCGTCGTCGATCGGGGAGGCACGTGTGCGGCGATGGCCGCCGCCGAGGGCATCGAGTTCCGCGCGTTGGTCACCGCTCCCGAGCTGGGCTTCGACTACGAGGGCGCCTGACCCATTGGGCGCGGTCCATCGACCGCCGGTAGCGTGCGCCGCCTATGTCAGAGAGCACCACCGCCGCCTTCAGCATCAGCCTCCGCGTTCGGCTCGGAAACGAGCCCGGCGCCCTCGGGCGACTCGCCACCGCCATCGGTGCGGTGGGGGGGAACATCTGGTCCCTCGAGGGCTTCGAGGCCAAGAAGGAGTCACTCGACGCCAACGTCGTGGTCAACTGCTCGAGCGAGGCGCATCAGCAGAAGGTGCTCGACGCCGTGCGAGACCTCGACGGCATCGAACTCCTGGACTGGGAGGACCGTACCTTCGCCCTGCATGCCGGAGGGAAGGTCCACGTGGTCAGTCGCATCGCGGTCAACGACCGCGATGACCTGTCGATGGCCTACACGCCGGGCGTGGCCCGCGTCTGCAAGGCGATCGAGGCCGATCCCCACCTCTCGCACGAACTGACGGTGCGCAAGAACACCGTCGCCGTGGTGAGCGACGGCACCGCGGTGTTGGGTCTCGGTGACATCGGTCCGCTGGGAGCCATGCCGGTGATGGAGGGCAAGGCGCTCCTGTTCAAGGAGTTCGCCGGCGTCGATGCAGTGGCCATCTGTCTCGACACCAAGGATCCCGACGAGATCGTGGCCACCGTCAAGAACATCGCACCGTCGTTCGGTGGGATCAACCTCGAGGACATCGCCGCGCCCGTGTGCTTCGAGGTCGAGGACCGTCTCCAGGAGATCCTCGACATCCCGGTGTTCCACGACGACCAGCACGGCACCGCCGTCGTGACGCTGGCGGCGTTGGAGAACTCCCTCAAGATCGTGCACAAGCGCTACGAGGACCTCACCATCGTCATCGCCGGCGTCGGGGCAGCGGGCGTGGCCATCTCCAAGATCCTCATGGACGTCGGTGTGCGCAACATCATCGGCGTCGACCGCGAGGGCGCGGTCTACGACGGACGCGGCAATCTCAACGTGGCCAAGCAGTGGTTCGCCGAGAACACGAATCCCGAAGGGCGCCGGGGCGACCTCGCGTCGATCATGCCCGGTTCCGACGTGTTCATCGGCGTGAGCGGACCGAACCTGATCGACCGCGCCGCCGTGCTGAGCATGGCGCCCGATCCGATCGTGTTCGCCATGGCGAACCCCGATCCCGAGATACGTCCGGAGGAGGCCGCTGGTGCGGTGGCGGTCATGGCCACCGGTCGCAGCGACTTCCCCAACCAGATCAACAACGTGTTGGCCTTCCCGGGGATCTTCCGGGGTGCCCTCGACGCCGATGCCACCCGGATCACCGAGGGCATGAAGGTGGCGGCCGCCCGTGCGATCGCCTCGGCGGTCTCGCCGGCTGAGCTGGCGCCCGACCACATCATCCCGTCGGTGTTCGACAAGCGCATCGCTCCGCTGGTGGCGGCCGCCGCCGCCGAGGCCGCCGTGCGCGACGGGGTCATCCGGAAGCGCTGAGGCAGTGGCGATCCGGGCGATCACCTTCGACTTCTGGGACACGATCGTCCGCGCCGACACCCCGGCCACCCGTCGGCAGCGACGTCTGGCCATCGCCGAGGTGCTCGAGACCCGCGGCCTGCCCGTCGATCACGACGAGATCGACGAGGCCTTCGACGAGGCGTGGAACCGCTTCGACGAGTCATGGGCGCTCGGTGAGCAGTTCACCGGACATCACGCGGCCGAGACCGTGCTCGAAGTGCTCGGTCACACCGACGACGACGTCCGGCGGGAGGTGATCGAGGCCTACGTCACCGCACCGCGCTCGATGGACCTGCTCCTCACCGACAATCTCGTGATCACCATCGAACGGTTGCGTGCAGCCGGACTGCGCGTCGGGATCGTGTGCGATGTCGGCCTGACCCCGTCGGTCGTGCTCCGGTACTACCTCGAGCGGCACGGTGTGCTCGGGTTGTTCGACCACTGGTCGTTCTCCGACGAGGTCGGGGTGTACAAGCCCCATTCGGCGATCTTCGAACACGCGTTGGCCGGGCTCGGGGGGATCGATCCCGCCGAGGCGGCGCACATCGGTGATCTCCGCCGGACCGATGTCGCCGGCGCACTGGGGATGGGAATGCTCGCGCTGCGGTACCGGGGTGTCACCGACGACGATCCGTCCCACGGCCCCGAGGCCGATGTGATCGTCGACGATCACGCGCAGTTGCCGTCGATCCTCGGGCTCTGACCGGACGCAACGACATCCTCCCGACGCCTGTGCCAAGGTGGCGGCCCAGACCGATACGACCGTCCAAGGGGGCGACGTGGCACTCGATCCGCAGGCGCAGATGGTCATAGACCTGATGGCCGATTCCGGTTTCTCGTTCAGCGGGTTCACCCCGACCGAGCTGCGTGAGCGCATGGCCATGTCGGCCATGCCCAGTCCGGTGCAGTTGCTGTCGATCACCGATCGCACCATCGACGGACCCGAGGGCGAGATCCCCATCCGCATCTATCGACCGTCGGCCGGGACGTTGCCGGTGGTGGTGTTCTTCCATGGCGGTGGCTGGGTGATCGGCGATCTGGAGTCGCACGATCACTGTTGTCGGGTGATCGCCACCAAGGCCGAGTGCGTGGTCGTGGCCGTCGACTACCGACTCGCTCCCGAAGCGAAGTTCCCGGCGGCCGTCGTCGACGCGTGGGCGGCGACCGAGTGGGTGGCCACCAACGCCGTCGAGATCGACGTCGATCCGACTCGTCTGGCCGTGGCCGGCGACAGCGCCGGGGGCAATCTGGCGGCGGTGGTGGCCAACCTGTCGCGCGATGTCGATCATGTCGAGGTGATCCAGCAGGCGCTCATCTATCCGGTCACCGATGGCCGATGCGATCGTCCGTCGATGTCGGAGAACGCGGAGGGGTACCTGCTCACCCGCGAGGCGATGGACTGGTTCCACGGTCACTACGTGTCCGACGACTCGGATCTCGACGACCCTCGGTATTCGCCGCTGCGGGCCGATCTGGCCGGCGCGCCGCCGGCCGTGGTGGTCACCGCGGGATTCGATCCGCTGCGGGATCAGGGCAACGAGTACGCCCGGGCGCTCGAGGCGGCCGGTGTCGAAGTCGATCACTGCGAGTACCAGTCGATGTTCCACGGGTTCTTCTCCATGGATGCGGCCATCGACGTGGCCTCGCAGGCCCAGGATCAGGTGGCGGCAGCCCTGCGCGAGGCCTTCTCCCGCTGAGCGGAATGCAGAAGGACCCGGGCGTCGACCCGGGCCCTTCTCGTGTGGTCGGGACCGGCGTCGATCCGGTGACCTACCGCTTTTCAGGCGGTCGCTCTGCCGACTGAGCTACCCGACCATGCGCCCGGAACCCCGGGCAGTCCGGGCCGGAGCCCGGTTCGGCCGCAGCACCGAATGGTTGCTGCGTTGGCGGTCCCGACGGGATTTGAACCCGCGACCTCCGGCTTGACAGGCCGGCGTGCACTCCAAACTGCACCACGGGACCACGAACTGGCTTGCACTGCGCACCCCCAACGGGATTCGAACCCGTGTTACCTGCGTGAAAGGCAGGCGTCCTAGGCCGCTGGACGATGGGGGCTCTTGTCGCCGCGAGGGCCTCGGGACCCTAGCAGCCAGCCCGGGACCGCTCTCAAGCCCGTCGATGTCCGATCAGTCGGCGGTCCGGGCCAGGGCGTCGACGATCCAGCCGACCAGCGCGCCGAGGAACTCGTACAGCGCCCACGCCGGCAGGTCCGGATCGTCCGGCGCCAACTCGGGCATCGTCTCGCCGTCCACCTCGAGCCGGGTACCGAGCACGAGGCGGATGGTGTTGAGACCGGTCATCCACGTCTCCATCGTGGCCCGGTCCAGTTCGGTGTCGCGGGCGGTGGCAGCGATCCTCCCCAGCGCGGCCCGACGCGAGCGGAGGAGGTCGGTGCCCACCAGTTCGCGGTAGGTGGCCTGCACCGCCGGATCGTCTGGGCTGGCCGGGGGGAACACGCGTCGCAGGGCGGGATGGTCGGTGACGTCGTCCCCGTCGAGGAGTTCGTCGATCTCGGTGCAGACCTCGGCCAGGACTTCGCGCAGTTCGTCGGGGAGATCGACGAGGAACCGGTCGGGACCCTTGGCCCGGATGGTGCGGCGGAACAGGGCCATGTTCGGAGGCTCAGTCCTGCTGCATGGTCGCCCACAGACCATGTTCGTGGAGACGGAACACGTCGAGTTCGGCCTTCTCCCGCGAGCCGCTCGACACCACCGCCCGACCCTCGTGGTGCACCTGCAGCATCAACGACTCGGCCTTCTCCCGGCTGTACCCGAACAGTTTCTGCAGCACGAAGGTCACGTACGTCATCAGGTTGATGGGGTCGTCCCACACCAGGACGATCCACGGTCGGTCGACATCGGGTAGGTCCCCGGTGCTCGGCTCCCCGACCTCGACCGGAGCGGTCGAGGTCACGGCGCAGCGACCTTCTCGGGTCGGGCCTCGGCCGGACGCTCGTAGCGCTCGAGGGGTCGGACCGTGAGCGACAGATCGAACGACAGCACGGCGAGCCACACCATGATGCTGCCGAACACGTGGACGAGCACGAGGGCCGGTGGCACGTCGGTGAAGTACTGGACGTAGCCGATGGCGCCCTGCACGCAGATGGCGGCCACGAGCACCCTGGCCCGAAGGGCGACATCGCGGGGTGCGCCCCGCCGACCGAGCACCCCGAGCGTGATGACGGCCAGAGCCAGGAACGCCCACACCGTGAGGCTGTGCACCCGGACGACCGCCACCAACTCCAGCGGTAGTCGCTCCACCGTCTCGTCGCCGCCGTGAGGGCCCGAACCGGTGACGATCGTGCCGGTGAACAGTGCCAGTCCGGCCAGCACCACCAGGCCGCGTCCCAGTCGACGGACGATGGGCGCCACGGCAGGTAGCGCCGGTCCGGAGGCATGGCCTGCTCGCACGAAGAGGACGTACGAGTTCCACACCAGCACGATCGACAGCAGGAAGTGGGCGATCACGAACGGAGGCTGCAATTCGAACAGCACGGTGAGACCGCCCAGCACGATCTGCCCGATCACACCGGCCACCAATCCGAGGGACCACCACGTGAGATCGGCGCGCCGCGGTGACCGGAGCAGCGAACCCAGCACGGCGGCGATCACGGCCACCGACACCAGCCCGGTGATCGTCCGGTTCAGGAACTCGATCATGGCGTGGTACTCGAGCGGGGCGACGAGCTGGTCCTGCTCGCACTTCGGCCAGTCGGAACACCCGAGACCTGACCCGGTCAGCCGTACGGCCGCGCCCGTCACCATGATGAACACCTGGGCGCACAACGCCAGCAGGGTGATGCGGCGGTAGGTGCGGGAAGAGACCCGGGGGAGTCGCACACCCCGATGGTACGGGAGCCCTTCGACGACCCCAAAAGGCCATGGGGAACGGCACGGGCTCGACGACCGGATTGCCGGGTCGTCGGAGGTCGCCTCTAGCATCCGATCGATGGCAACGGTCGCGCAGCATCCCCTTCCGGCGCGACTACGGGGCTATGTCGCCCTCACCAAGCCCCGCATCATCGAATTGCTGCTCATCACGACCGTTCCGATGATGATCGTGGCCGAGCGGGGTCTGCCGCCGCTGTGGCTCATCGTGGCCACGGTGGTGGGCGGCACGATGTCGGCCGGTGGAGCGAACGCCATCAACATGGTCGTCGATCGCGACATCGACGCCGTCATGCAGCGGACTCGCAACCGGCCACTGGTCACCGGGGTCCTCGAACCCCGCAATGCGCTCGTGTTCGCCATCGGCCTAGAGGTCGTCGCCTTCCTGTGGCTGTGGGTCCTGGTGAACCTGCTCAGCGCCGTGCTCGCCCTCGCCGCCTGTCTGTTCTACGTGTTCGTCTACACGCTGTGGCTGAAGCGAACCTCGCGGTCGAACATCGTGATCGGCGGTGCTGCGGGCGCCGCTCCGGTGCTCATCGGGTGGTCGGCGGTGGCCGATTCGTTGGCCTGGGCCCCTGTGGTGGGGTTCGCCATCATCTTCTTCTGGACGCCACCGCACTTCTGGGCCCTGGCCATCCGCTACGCCGACGACTACGCCGCGGCCGAGGTCCCGATGCTCCCGTCGGTGGCCTCCCGACGTGAGACCACCATCCAGATCCTCGTCTACACGGTGGTGGTGTGGATCCTGGCGCTGGTGTTCTGGCCCGTGGCCGACATGGGCTGGATCTACGGCGTCTCCGCCATCGTCCTCGGCGCCGCCTTCACCGGCCTGAGCGTCGGGTTGTTCCGGGACCCCAGCACGGCCCGGGCCATGCGCCTGTTCACCTTCTCCATCACCTGGGTGACCCTCCTGTTCGCGTCGATGGCGCTCGACGTGCTCGTCCGCTGGGGGATCTGAGTCGCGACCTCCGATCCGAGGGTTTCGATCGGCTCTCCGGGCCTGTGTAGGGTGAGGCCCGTCCCATCCGCCTGATCGAGGTCGCGTTCGGCGGACCGGGCACCCGAGGGTTCTCGCAACAGCACGAACGGTCCTTCAGAGAACGGTCCACAACGAACATGGCGATCACCGAAACCCGAGTGGAGACCGGCACCGACCTCGCCGTGGCTTCCCCGCTCGTCCCTGCGCCCGTGTCCATCCTCGGCTCGGGCGACCACACCGTCGTCGGCCTCGTCTACATCCTCGCCTCGATCCTGTTCGGGGTGGCTGGACTGGTCGGGTGGGCGCTGACGGGGATCCATCGCGTCACGGAGTCGTTCCTGTCCGACTCGGTGGCCGAGCAGGTCTTCCAGACCTCGGTCCTGGGCCTCGTCCTGCTGGTGCTGGTGCCCCTGTTCCTGGGGATCGGCACCTACCTGGTGCCGCTGCAGGTGGGCGCCCGCACCATCGCCTTCCCCCGGGCCGCCGCCGCCGGTCTGTGGACCTGGCTGCTGAGCGCCGGACTGTTCATCGTCGCCGTCTCCATCGACGGCGGATTCGGTGGTGGGCGTCCCGAGGCTGTGAGTCTCGGTCTGCTGTCGGTCCTCGGTCTGGTCGTCGCCCTGCTGCTCGGCACGGTGTGCGTCCTCTCCACGGTCATCGGCCTGCGGGTGCCGGGAATGACGTTGGACCGGGTGCCCATGACCACCTTCGCCATGCTGGCCGGAGGTGCGGTGTGGATCCTCACGCTGCCCGTCCTCGCCGCCAATGTCCTGCTCATGTGGGTCGATCTGCGCTACGGCGATGGTTCCATCAGTGCGTCCCAGGGCCAGTTCGCGCAGGTGGCGTGGATGGTCCAGCAGCCCCAGATCTACGCCTTCGTGGTGCCCGGTCTCGGCATCGTGGCCGATGTGGTGGCCACCTTCACGGGTGCTCGGCTGGCCCAGCGGGGTCTGCTCCTCGCCGGTGTCGGCGCCTTCGCCGTGCTCGGCATCGGCGCCTGGGCCCAACCCGTGCTGTTCCCCGATGCCTCCGAGCAGTTGGTCTGGCAGGTCATCTCGCTGCTCCAACTCCTCCCGGTCCTGTTGTTGCTGGCGGGACTGGCCACGGCGCTCCGGAGTGGGCGACCGGCACTGCGCGGCGCGCTGGGTCTGGCCTTGGTCTCGATGCTCCTCCTTCTGCTGGCGGTCGTCGCCGGTGCGCTCCTCGCCATCACGCCGCTCGACCTCCGTGGCTCCGGTTGGGCGGAGTCGGGTCAGTTCATCCTCGTGATCGCCTCGGGCCTGGCCATGGGCGCGGCCGGTCTGGCCTATTGGTCACCGAAGATGACCGGGCGCATGCCCTCGGACGCCGCCGCCAAACTCGGTGCGCCGGTGATGCTCCTCGGCGGCGTGTTCGCCGGGGTGTCGTTCGTGGTGGTCGGCTTCGAGTCGAAGTTCTCGGGACTCGCCGACGCCGTCGACGCCTTCACCTGGGCCTCGGTGATCGGCGCGGCGATCCTGGTGCTCGGACTGGTGCTCGCCCTGCTCGGGCTGCTCAGTGCCTCTCGTCACGGTGCGGCTGAAGCCGGTGCCGACGCATGGGGGACCGGGCAGACTCTCGAGTGGAAGTACGCCTCTCCCCCGGGGGACCACGACCTGGGTGACCTCGCGGTCGTCCATTCGCCCGAACCGCTGCTCGACGAGGAGGCCTGAGCGATGGCGACCCATGTCCTTCCTCCCGCTCCGCCGGTCGAGCGTCCCCGTGTCCTGCTGGTGGCCACCTCGTTCGCCGCCGCCGCCACCTTCATGCTGTTCGTGGCTGCGCTCGGCGTGTACCTGCTCGCCCGCACCGAGGTCATCGCTGCCGGCTCGGCGTGGCTGCCCCAGGGTGTGGCCATTCCCCTGCAGCAGCCCAACACCATCTTCATGACCCTGCTGCTGTCCGTCGTGACCATCCAATGGGCGGTGAACGCCATCGCCCACAACGACCGACAGAACGCCTTCCTCGCCCTCGGGCTCACCTTGGCGATGGGTGCGGCGTCGATCGTGATGACCACGTACCTGTGGACGTTGATGAAGCTCGACGTCGCCGGTGGTGTCCAGGGTGTGCTCATCTACACGATCACTGCCGGACACACGATCATGCTGATCGTGGCGATGGTCTACGTCGCCCTCATGGCACTGCGGGCGCTCGGAGGACAGTTCGACTCTCGCCAGCACGATGGCGTCACGGCCGCCGCCATCTACTGGCACACGATGGTCTTCGTGTACGCCCTCATCTGGATCATCATCTACGTGACGAAGTAGGGACGATGCTCACGACTCGGATGTTCACCCCCGCTTTCAAGTTCTTCGCCGGCCTCTGCGTGTTCGCCGTCGTCGCCGGGATCGCCGTCGGCATCACCAGTGGCGAGGGTGCCCTCGTCGATCGTGTGCTCGGCCCGCTCTCGTTGGGCTGGAAGGGCGGCGTGGGCAATCACTTCGCCTACGCCTTCTTCGTCGGACTGGCGGTGGCCTCCGGGTTCCTGGCCGGCATCCTCATCGCCTTCCGTGATGCCGATCCGGCGGCCCAGGCCCAGGTCGTGCACACCGAGACGGTGCCCGTGGTCCCGGCTCCGGTGGGCGTGAACTACCTGCCGGCCCTCACCGCCCTCACCACCGTGTTCTTCCTCATCGGGTTGGCCACCGGCACGCGCTGGATGACCATCGCCGCCGTCGCCGTTTCCGTCTGCATCGCCTTCGTGTGGACATTGCGCACGTGGGCCGAGCACGCCACCGGAGACGCCGGGGCCAACATCGGTCTCTACCACCGCTTCATCGATCCGTTGCGGGTACCGGTCATCTCGATCGTGACCGTCGCCATCATCGCCATCGGACTCTCACGGGTGTTGCTCACGGTGTCCAAGACGGCGTCGGTCTGGATCTTCGGTCTGGTGGCGCTGGTGTTCTTCCTCGTCTGCGTGCTGCTGGCCCTGAAGCCGCAGGTGTCGCGGGTGCTCACCACCGTGTTGGTGATCCTCGCCGCCATCGCCATCATCGCGGCCGGTATCGCTGCCGCACTCGCCGGAGAGCGCACCATCGAACACCACTCCTCCGAGGGCGCGATGGCTGCTGTGACATCGGCTCCCCCGATCGGAGCGGGCGCATGACGCTCGTCGCCGCCGTCCCCCATCGTTGCGGACTCCGTTCCGCCTTCCGAGGAGCGTAGATGCACCGCACTCCCCGCATCGTCCGCCTGTTCGGCGCTGTCGTCCTGATCGTCGTCATCGTGCTGTTCACGGCGTTGATCGTGGACAGCTTCTTCAACGACGGCAAGCAACTGACCACCCTCACGCCCAAGGGGCCGTCGGCTCAGACCATCCAGAACCTCTTCGTCCCGGTGACGGCGATCGCCGGCGTCGTGTTCGTGCTGGTCATGGCCGCGGCGCTCTACATCGCCCACCGATTCCGCGAGCGGAAGGGTGACGATCCCGAGGAGTTCCCGAACCAACTCCACGGCAACACCCCGCTGGAGATCGGTTGGACCATCCTCCCGGCCCTGATCCTCGCCGGCATCGGCGTCGGCACCGTGATCGGGATCATCGACCTCAACAAGACGGAGGAGAACTCCATCAAGGTCGAGGTGGCCGGTCAGCAGTGGTGGTGGCAGTACCGCTACGACATCGACGATGACGGCTCCTCCGACGGTCCTCGTGACATCGTGACCTCCACCGAGATGGTCATTCCCGTCGGACGGCCGATCGAGCTCACCACCACCTCGAACGACGTCATCCACTCGTTCTGGATCCCCGGTCTGAACGGCAAGCGCGATGCGGTGCCGGGCATGAAGTCGCCGTGGAAGTTGCAGGCCGATGACGTCGGCTGGTTCCGTGGCCAGTGCACCGAGTTCTGCGGCCTCTCCCACGCCAACATGCGGATGCTCGTGCGGGCGGTGTCCGAGAGCGACTACCGGGCCTGGGTGACGAACCAGCAGACCGACAAGGCCGCCGAGCCCACCGACCCGGTGGCCAAGGAGGGCCGCAAGGTCTGGCAGGCGCTGTGCGCCCAGTGCCACGTGATCAACGGGATCAACGACGCCAAGATGAAGGAGAACCCGCCGCCGCTGGTGGCCGGGGTGGCGCCGAACCTCACGCACCTGATGACCCGCGGCACCTTCGCCGGATCGATCTTCAACCTCTACGACCCGGTCAACCCCGACGGCACCCCCGGCGATCCGGCCGACGTGGCCGAGGCCGGTGATCCCGGTGCCGCGCTGCTCGGCGGGAAGGTCGACGCCTCCCGGGTCAACCGGGTGACGCTCGAGGCCTGGTTGCGCAATGCGCCGGCCCTCAAGCCGATGTACCCGCAGGGTGGGCGTGGCATGCCGGCGCTCGGCCTCACCGAGGAGCAGATCGACCAACTCGTCGCCTTCCTCGAGACACTGAACTGACCGATGATGACCTCTGGCAACGCCCTCCCGGGAGCAGGACATGGCACTCACTGAAGAACGCCCACTCGCCCTCGAGGCCGGTGACACGACGCCGGACTACTCGCCGGCCGGCGTGTTCACCCGTCCGACGGCGTCGACCGGTTGGCGGTCGTGGATCACCACCGTCGACCACAAGAAGATCGGCATCATGTACGGGGCCGCGGCCATCTTCTTCCTGGCCATCGGTGGCGTCGAGGCCCTGCTCATCCGCGCCCAGTTGTGGGCGCCGCGGGGTTCGCTCCTCTCGGCCAATCTCTACAATCAGGTGTACACGATGCACGGAACGACGATGGTGTTCCTCGTCGTGATGCCCATCGGTGCGGCGTTCGCCAACTACCTGATCCCGCTGCAGATCGGTGCCCGTGACGTCGCCTTCCCGCGCATCAACGCCTTCAGCTTCTGGTGCTTCCTGTTCGGCGGCGTCTTCCTGAACTCCAGTTGGTTGCTGGGTGGTGGCGCCGATGGCGGGTGGTTCATGTACGCCCCCAACAGCGGCGTGATCTTCTCGCCCACCCACGGCATCGACTTCTGGAACTTCGGCCTCATCATCACCGGTATCGCATCGTTGACCGGTGCGGTGAACCTCATCGTCACCGTGCTCAACATGCGGGCCCCGGGGATGACGTTGATGCGGATGCCCATCTTCACGTGGATGGCGCTCGTGTCGAT
>VERC01000257.1 GCA_018882825.1 Acidimicrobiia bacterium
GGGCCAGCGGACTGCGCATGATGTTCGAAGCGTTCCTGCAGTTGCGGGGCGAGGTGCCGACCGACCGCCGCATCGGTTCGTTGTCGGACAAGCGCAAGCTGGCGCTCACCCACAACCTCGGTGGCTATCCCGGTGAGATGGTGTCGTTCATCTCGCTGCTGGGCGCCGAACTCGACTGACGGCGGTCAGTAGATCTCGATGGTTCGTTGGACCGTCGATGGGAGTTCGGCAGTCGGGATGAGGATCGCCCCGTTCGAGAATGGATCAAGCACCCGTTGTGAGATCCAGCACCCGTCGGTGAGGGAGTAGAGCCCCGGCGGGAAGTCACCTCCGCTGGCGGACTCGATGATGCCGTTGCGAGCGTCGACAGTCAGGGTCGTCGCACCGCGGTAGTTACAGGCAACCGCCCAGTCCTCCATCGGGCCGGTGATCGATGCAGCACCACGCAGCGCAACGGTGTTTCCACCCCACCGGCCGATCTGGGTGAATTGGAACATGGTCACGGTGGGTGGCGTGAACGTGATCGAGACGGGTGGAGCTGCTTCGACGGTCGCGTGATTCCCCGCTCCATCGATGAGGTCGCACACGAGCACCGCCTCGTGCACCGGCGTGTTCCATGGGATGTGCACTTCGATGACCATCGTGCGGTGAGGCAGGAACTCGTCCCGTGGGCTGAAATCCCGCCCGGCGAATCCGTATCGACCATCGGGCGACCGAGCCGAGCAGTCACCCGTGACCCCCGAGCGGTCGTCGCTCAATGTCGTGGTGAAGACGATTGCGCGGGAACTCGCGCTCACGTCGACATGGGTGGTGCTCACCGATCCGTGGGCGGTCGGTGCGGTGGTGTCCCCGGGATCGGTCTGCTGCACGACGAAACGGCCGGGCAGTGGCACCCAACCCTCGGCGGCGAGGAACGGCGACAGAGGTCCTGCCGACTGACTCCACGACAACGGCCATTCGCCTCGAAAGTCGCACTGCTCGATGGTCCACCGGAAGGACGGCACATTGCGTGGGAACGTCTCGCTCAGGATCCAGATGCCGTCGTTCCGATCGCCCGAGACGGGCGACTCGTCGAAAGTCATGGAGAAGTAGGCCAGTGGCCATTGTCCTTGCAGGTCGCACTTCGATTCCGTTGGTCGGAACTCGTAGCCGGGTGAGACGACATGGACTCGGAACGCGACCGTGTGGGGACCCCGGCTCGAATCGAACACGAGGTCGGTGACCGGCTCCATCGAGACGATGCGGGGTCTCCCCGGATCGCAGAGCTGCCCCGGCCCGGTCGGGCACGGCCGGCGTTCGATCGCAGGGAGCGACGACGTCGTCGTCGTGTCCGCGTTGCCATCGGTGGTCGCCGGCTCCAGGCGGTCGACGGTGCCCACCGGGACATCCATTGATTCGCGCGTAGTGTCGGCATCGGGGGCGAGCACTCCTGTCGCGATCGCGCCGGCCACCGAGGCGGCTCCGAGCGCGAGGGCTCCGATGGTGACGAGCACACCGAATTTCAGATTGCGATCGCCGAACTGCACCATCCCGCCCCTCTGCGACCTCCGGCCGCACGGGCCGACACTACCGGCGGCCCGCCTGATGGCGTCGATCAGAGACGCTCGATGATGGTGACGTTGGCCTGACCGCCGCCCTCACACATCGTCTGGAGTCCGTAGCGGCCACCGGTGCGCTCCAGCTCGCACAGCAGGGTCGTCATCAGGCGCACACCGGTGGCGCCCAGCGGATGACCGAGGGCGATGGCGCCACCGTTGACGTTGACCTTCGACATGTCGGCGTCGAGGTCCTTCTGCCAGGCGAGCACGACGCTGGCGAACGCCTCGTTGATCTCCACCAGATCGATGTCGGCGAGCGACATCCCCGCCTTGTCGAGCGCCCGCCGCGTGGCCGGGATGGGCGCGGTCAACATGTAGATCGGATCATCGGCCAGCACCGACAGGTGATGGATGCGGGCCCGGGGCTTCAGGCCGTGACGCTTCACCGCGTCCTCGCTGGCGATGAGCATGGCCGCCGATGCGTCGGAGATCTGCGAGGCGCATGCCGCCGTCACCCGACCGCCTTCGGTGAGGGTGGGCAGGGAGCGGATCTTCTCCCAGTTGGGTTCGCGAGGACCTTCGTCGCGAGCCAGTCCGTTGAACTCGAACACCTGCGTGTCGAAGCGTCCCTCGGCCCACGCCCGGATGGCGCGCTCATGGGACTCCACGGCGAACTGCTCCATGTCGTCGCGGGAGATGTCCCACTTCTCGGCGATCATCTCGGCGCTGCGGAACTGCGACACCTCCTGGGTGCCGAAACGTTCCACCCAACCGGAGGAACCACTGAACGGATCGGTGAACCCGAACTGCTCGGCCACGAGCATCGCCGACGAGATCGGGATCTGCGACATCTGCTGCACACCACCTGCGACCACCAGATCCTGCGTGCCGCTCATCACGCCCTGGGCCGCGAAGTGCACGGCCTGTTGTGAGGAACCGCACTGACGGTCGATCGTCGTACCGGGCACGTGCATCGGCAGATCGGCCGCCAGCCAGCAGGTGCGGGCGATGTCGCCGGCCTGACCCCCGATGGTGTCGACACAGCCGAACACCACATCGTCGACCGCTCCCGGATCGACGTCGTTGCGCCGCATCAACTCGGCCAGTGATGCCGCCCCGAGATCGGCGGGATGCACGTTGGCGAGTCCACCGCCCCGACGGCCCACGGGGGTGCGGACGGTGTCGATGATGTAGGCCTCGGGCACGGTGCTCTCCTCGATCCGCGTCGGCTGCGGGACGGGCCGAGGCTACCCTCGCCCGCCGATGGTCCTCCGAGAGCGCCTCCGGTCCGCAGTCCTGCCCTTGGTGCTGCTCGCCGCGCTCGTCCTGCTCGTGGTCGGAGCCCGCGCGCTCGGGTCCCGCGGCGTCGAGCGGGTCACCGAGGCCGAGGAGCGGATCGCCGAGGCCCGTCGATCGGCCGGGTTCGTCAACCGATTGACCGTCGTCAACATGCTCGACGTGCGAGTGATGGTGAACGTGACCGATGTCGACCCGACCCAGTGGGGTCGTACGCCACCCGATGACGAGCCCCCGGCCGGACTGCAGGCCGAGGTGATCGAGGCCCATCGCGTCTCGGGCACGGTGGGACTGCGGCCGTTGCGCATCGCCGATGGCGGCGGGACCGCCACCTTCACGCTGCAGATCTCGAACGACGGCGCGCCCGGGGATCGCACTCCCGTGCGCACACCCATCGGCGTGGTGCCCACCAAGTCGACATCGATCGAGTACTGCAACATCGAGTGCGTCGACGGATCGGGTTACCTCGACTGGGCCGATGCCCCCGAACCGGCGCTCGACACGTTCCGGCGCTGCAACGTCGACGAACGGGTCATCGGTTCGTACGTCGACGCTGGTGG
>VERC01000258.1 GCA_018882825.1 Acidimicrobiia bacterium
GGTGGGGGCGGTGCAGATCTGGCCCGAGTGGAAGGCCCACACGCTGGAGACACCGGCGACGGTCTTGTCCATGTCGGCATCGGCCAGTACGACGCAGGCGCCCTTGCCGCCCAACTCGTGCAACTGGCGCTTCATCGTCGGCGCGCCGGCAGCCACGATGGCGCACCCGACGGCCGTGGAACCGGTGAACGACACCATGTCGACATTCGGGTCGGCCACGAGGTCCGCACCGACCTTGGCCGCTCCACCGGTCACGATGTTGACCACGCCCTCGGGGAAGCCGACGTCGTCGAGGATCTTCGCCAGTTCGATCACGCACAGCGGATCCTGCGGCGCCGGCTTCATGACCACGGTGCAGCCCACGGCGAGGGCCGGCGCGATCTTGCCCACCATGTTGGTGGTCGGGAAGTTGTAGGGAGAGATGCAGGCCACGACGCCCACCGGCACCTTGCGGGCGTAGCCGGACATCAGCGCGCCGGCGGCCAGCGGCGTGGTCCCGATCGGTTGGGGCGGCAACGCCACGTTCATGTCGTGCATCGCGCCCTTGGCGTAGCGATCGAACCGCGAGATGGCGACCGGGATCTGCATGAGCGAACCGACCGAGGAGGTGGCGCCCGCCTCGGCGATCACCAACGGGATGAGATCGGGTGTGCGCTTGGCCAGTTCGGCGCCGGCGGCCGCCAGGAGTTCGGCGCGCTCGGCCGGTGTGGTGCGGCTCCACGAACCGAAGGCCTCGGCGGCGGCGGCGGCGGCGCGGGCCACATCGTCGGAGGAGGCTTCGGGAGCGGCGGCGACGACCTGTTCGGTGGCCGGGTTGATGATGTCGTAGGTGCCGTCACCCCCGGGGACCCAGTCGCCCCCGATGAGTTGGCGGTAGTCACTCGTGGTTGCCATGGCGACGAACCCTACAGGCGACGTGCGGGACCATCGGCCGACGGCGGTCACCGGGACCGGTGGACCGGCACCGACCCCCGTGTAATCTGACGGTCCGTCAGAAACACGAGGGAGTGGGCATGCTCGACACGGTGATCAGGGGCGGCACGGTCGTCGACGGGACGGGCGCAGCCCCCCGGCGCGCCGACATCGCCATCCGCGACGGACGCATCGTGGCCATCGGCGAGGTCACCGAGGACGCCACCGAGGTGATCGACGCCACCGGGCGCATGGTCATTCCCGGTGTGATCGATGCCCACACGCATTACGACGCGCAGTTGATGTGGGACCCGTCGGCGTCGCCGTCGTCGAACCATGGCGTCACCACGGTGATCGCCGGTAATTGCGGATTCACCCTCGCCCCACTGCGCCCGACACCCGACGAGGCGCAGTACCTCCAGGAGATGATGAGCCGCGTCGAGGGCATGCCGCTCCCGGCGCTGCGCATGCTCGACTGGGACTGGGAGACGTTCGAGGACTACCTCGGCCGGTTCGAGGGCAAGGTGGCGGTCAACGCCGGTTGGCTGGTCGGCCACTGCGCCATCCGCCGCTACGTGATGGGCCCCGACGCCGTCGGTGGTGAGGCCAGCGACGAGCAGGTCGAGGCCATGGTCGCCGAGTTGCGCAAGGCCATCGAGGTCGGCGCGCTGGGCTGGTCGTTCACCACCTCGGGCAGCCACAGCGACGGCGACGGACAGCCCGTTCCCAGCCGCTGGGCCTCGGAGTCCGAGATGCTGGCCATGGCCACCGAGGTCGGTCGCCATGAGGGCACCACCCTCGAGGGCATCGTGCCCGGTTGTCTCGACCGGTTCGCCGATGACGAGATCGAACTGCTGGCCTCGTTGAGCGCCGCGGCCCGACGGATCCTCAACTGGAACGTGCTGACCGTCGATTCCCGTGAACCCGGTCGGGCGGCACGACAACTGGCGGCCGACGACGTGGCCCGGGCCAAGGGTGGCCGGGTCGTGGCGTTGACCATGCCCGTGCTGGTGCCGATGAACATGAACTTCTCCACGTTCTGCGGGATCTGGCTGCTGCCAAAGTGGGAGGAGACGCTGCGCGTGTCCCATGAGGAGCGCCGGGCCCGACTGGCCGATCCCGAGGTGAGGGCCATGCTGCTCGAGGCCTCCCACTCCCCCGATGCCGGCGTGTACCGACGCCTCGCCGACTGGGAGGACTACGTGATCGGAGACACGTTCGCCCCGGAGAACGAGGGCCTCGCCGGTCGGGTCGTGGGTGACATCGCCGCCGAGCGCGGCGCCGAACCGTTCGACACGCTGCTCGACATCGTCGTGGCCGACGATCTGCGCACGATCCTGTGGCCGGCGCCCAAGGACAAGGACCCCGAATCGTGGCGCCTGCGTACCGAGGTGTGGAACGACGACCGGGCCATGATCGGCGGGTCCGACGCCGGCGCACATCTCGATCGCATGTGCGGGGCCACGTTCCCGACGCGGTTCCTCGGCGACATGCTCAACGGTCGCAAGCTCGTGCCCATCGAGCGAGCGGTGCAGCTCATCACCCAGAAGCCGGCCGAACTGTTCGGTCTGGTGGGCCGGGGCACGCTGGTGGAGGGCAACTTCGCCGACATCGTCGTGTTCGACCCGGAGACCATCGGTTCGGAGAACGCCCGACTCGTGGCGGATCTGCCCGGTGACTGCGTGCGCCTCACGGCGCAGTCCTACGGGATCGAGCGGGTGCTGGTGAACGGCACCACCGTCATCGTCGACGGTGAGCCGACCGGTGCCACGCCGGGCACCGTGCTGAAGTCGGGACGCGACACCGTCACCGTCCTGCCCTGACAAAGGCGTCGACCCCGACGCAGTCGTCGGCCCTGAGGCAATCGTCGACCCTGACGGTCGTCCGACGACCCTCCGATCGCCGACGCGCCTCGGCGCGTCGCGACCGGGACGGGTTCAGGCCGGAGTGTCGGCCAGCAGCTTGCCGAGGTGGAGCAGGCTCGGGGTGGTGCCGCCGAGCTGCAGTTCCTGCTTCTTGGCCCACAGGTAGTAACGATGCAGCGGATAGTCGCGATCGACCCCGACACCACCGTGGAGATGGGTGCAGGCGCGCACGACGCTGGCACCGCCCTCGGAGGCCCAGTACTTGGCCGATGCCGAATGGGTGCCGGCATCGAGTCCGTCGGCCAGACGGATCGCCGACTGCCACGCCGTGAGTTCGATGGCGTTGTTGTTGATCCGGGCATCGGCGGCGCGCTGGGCGACGGCCTGGAACGTGGCGATCTGACGGTCGAACTGCACCCGCTCCTTGACGTAGTCGGCCATGATCGCCACGGCCTTCGACGTGACACCGCTCATCTGCAGCGACTGACCCGTCCATCCGTACTGGATGAGTCGATCGAGGGCCTCCGGTCCGGCGATGCGCTCGGCCTTGGCCCCGACGAACGTGACCTTGGCGTCCGGGATGGAGTCGGTGGTGTCCTGC
>VERC01000259.1 GCA_018882825.1 Acidimicrobiia bacterium
CCGTCGAGAAGGGTCAGGCGTTCGGTGCCCCGGGCTCCCTCGTACGCACCCGTCCCGCCGATGACGGCATAGGTGTCGGTCCATCCGGGCTGAGGAACCGTGCCGATCGGGAGTGTGGCCATGCCCCGGACGAAGATCCACCCTTCAGGGAGTGACAGCTCGCCGTCGAAGCCCCGGAGGTCCACCTTCGTGTCGGTGTCGACGTCGACGATCTCCGACTGCGACCACGCCGAGCCGATCACCGGTCCCCCGCGACTGAACGAAAGTGACAATCGACGATGCACGAGGTCGCCGTTGTCGGGTCCGGTCGCATTGCCGTCGACGCGCACCAACGACGTGTTCTCGGCATAAAGGGTGATCCGCGTCGTCGCCGAGGAGCTGCCCGCGGCGCCACTGCACGACGCGATCGAGGTCGTCACCGCAGCGACGACGAGGGTGAGGACGAGGGTCCGGATGCGCACGGAGGCTCCATGGAGGTAAGGGTTCGAGAACGGGAGATGCCCCGCACCCGCACTGGTTCCAAGTGTGATCGGTCGCCCATGTGGCGCTCGATCATCCGTTACGAATCACCCGCATCGGGTGAGGGTCCGGGGAGACCGGTGCCGGGGCGTTCCCTACGGTGCCGTCGGTCGGCGACACCGGAGGAACGATCATGACCGAGCAGGGAACGGACACCACGACACGACGTCGGAGATTCGTCTCGTGGCGGGTCGGTGCAGTGGTCGCCGTGGTGATCGTCGCTGCCATGCTCGGGGCCCTGCTGGCCGTGGCGGTGGGAGCGACCGACGACGAGAGCAGCTCGGACCAGCCGGTGTCGCTGCTGTTCTCCCTGTCGGGCTCGGACGCGTCGTTCACCCCGGTGGCAGGAACGACCGACCGCTACACGTTCAGCGTCAGGATCGCCGATCCGACGATCACGTGGTTCACCGACCGTCCGGTCCGCCAGGCCGGTGTGACCAACCCGAAGTGGTTCGCGGATCAGTGGGCCACCGGTGAGCAGTTCGACGTCGACCCGCCCAACGCCGCAGTCGTGCTCCACGACTCGTCCGGCGAGACCAGGACGGTGGTGGTCAGCATCCTGAGTCTGCGCGCCGATCCGGCCAC
This sequence comes from Acidimicrobiia bacterium, assembly GCA_018882825.1. Lineage (GTDB taxonomy): Bacteria > Actinomycetota > Acidimicrobiia > Acidimicrobiales > Acidimicrobilacustridaceae > Acidimicrobilacustris. The sequence goes on from VERC01000259.1 coordinate 1,105, forward strand.
ACGGACCTTCACCGGAGAGGTGGGTCGACTGAGCGCGGCCCAGGCCAAGAAGCTGCAGACCAACCTCGCACTGACCGGCGCGGTCGAGGACCCCACCGGCGGCGCCCAGAAGCTCGGCAACGTCACCGTGTTCGTCGACCCGCTCGTCGGCTACCTGCCGCCCAGCCCGACGCCTTCGACCCCGGTCGTGATCACGACGACCTCACTGCCGGGTGGAATGGCGAATGACAAGTACTCCGCGACCCTCGCCGCCTCCGGTGGCCACCCCCCGTACTTCTGGTGGCTCGACACCTGGACCCTTCCCGGGGGCCTCTCGCTCAACTCCGACGGCACCATCACTGGAACGATCACGACGTGTGGTACCAACACCTTCACGGTCACGGCCCAGGACTCCTGGTACGCCACCGCCAAGGCGACACTCAAGATCAGCGTCATCCCCGAGGGGAACATCCCCTGCACATATAACAACTATTGACTCCCCCACCTCCTCTCGAGGGTCCCGGAGTCACATTCGAGGAGAAGTGGCCAACAGTCCGGTCTCGCTCGCCCGCTCGACGGCCTCGCTCCGCGATCCCACCCGGAGCTTGGTGTAGATCGACCGCACGTGCGTCTTGACGGTGTTGACCGACAGACACATCTCGGCGGCGATCTCCGGCAGCGATCGATGCGACGGCAGGAAGGCGAGCACCCGACGCTCGGCATCGGTCAGGGCAGCGACGATGAAGACGGGGTCAGGGGAGTCGGACGACAGTGCCGCCGCAAGGCGAGTGGCGGACCATCGAGGATCGGCCGCCATCGCGTCTCGAAGCATGCGACCAATCTCGGAGCCTTCGCGGCGATACGTCCACACATAGCCCTGCTCCGCGCCGATGGCGATGGCGCGCTCCAACTCACGGGACCCCGGTGCGGCGAGGGCGGACATCAACGCGGCCTCGATCTGAAGTGCGACCGGCAGGTCGACGAGGTGCTCGACGGTGTCGCGGACGATCTCGGGTCGATCGGCGAGCAGGGCCAGACGAGCGAGCGCCAGCGACTTCCTCGGTGAGGGAGGGAGCACGGCCAGGCGCTGCGTGGCCGACCTCCGCAATCCTCCGCGGGCTTCGAACTCGGCCAGAAGGAGTTCGTACCGCACTGCGAGGGTGGGCGGCGCACCTTCTCCCGCCGAGCGGAGTTCGCGGATCGCGGCTTCGATCCCCGAAGTCGCCTCGGTGACGGCGACGGCCACCCGATCGATGATGAACCGATGGAGACAGGAACGTCTTCCGTTGAGTCGCTGCAGGGCGCTCGACGACCAGTGCGCCGCCTGTTCCAGATCGACGCGCTCGAGCGCGAGGTGTGCGAGCAGCGAGTACAACTCGGCCACGACCGGGGGCGCCGCCCCGGATGACGCGCCGACCTCGTCGAGCAGACCTTCTGCGAGATCGGTCGACTCTTCGAGCGATCCCCGGAGAAATGCCTCCCATGCTGCGCGAGTCGGATGCCCGAGGGCCCGGAGGCGCTCGGCCATGTCCGGCCACCGCACCAACGAGCGCACCCAGTACGCGGCATCGTCGAGCCGCTCGTCCACCAGCGACGCAATCGCCATCGCCGTGTGGAGTTGACTGTCACGGTCGCGATCGATCTCGTCGGCACCGAGTCGGAGCCGGAGCGCTGCGACCTCGGCTCGAACCGTGTCGGTGTCTCCTCGGTCGATCGCGGCGACCACCCTCGCCCGGGTCGATGCCACATCGATCGAATTCGGCCCTCCATCGATGTGGTCCGATGCGATGCGTGTCCAACGCTCGGCCTCGTCCCGCCGTCCGAGATAGGCCAATGCGAGCGCGTAGGCCGAGGATCGATCGGGGCTTCCGGCCACGAACTCGGGTGGGAACTCATCGATCCATGCACCCATGGAGCACAGGTGCCCCGTGCGGTACACCTCACCCACCGATGTGAACGCGAGATCGAACGCCCACTCGAACTCGTCGGCCGCGATCAGGTGGCTCACCGCTCTCGTCCGCGCCCCCAGGGCCAGTTCGACCTCCGCAGCACGAACACGGAGTTCGGCGATCTCGGCCGCGCGGGTGAGGTTCAGTTCGGCGGTCAACACCCCGCGGACGAGCGGATGCATCCGGCGCAGACCGGAGGTCGGATCGACGATCGAGAGCGGGACTCCGTGCGCGACGATCTCGTCGAGCAGCACATCGAAATCTGCGATCATGTCGATGTTGTCGGTGCCCGGCAGGGTGTTGAACACGAAGCTGTCGGCACCGGCACCACCATGAAGC
>VERC01000027.1 GCA_018882825.1 Acidimicrobiia bacterium
GCGGCGTTGCCCGACCCCACCTACACGGCCGAGTTCGTCGACGGCGCCCGGGCGGTCATCGCCACCGAACTGGCGCCGCGGCTGTTGGCCGCGGACGGTCCGGCGTCGGCCACCGATCTCGACACGATCCTCGCCGATGTGGCCGGCCACCACATGGCCCGGGCCACACTCGAACTGGCCCTGCTCGACGCCGAGTGTCGTCGCCGCCAGCAACCGCTGGTCGATCGACTGACCCCGACACCTCCGGGCCCGCGCGCCGCGGTGCCCGCCGGGGTGGCACTGGGCCTGCACGAGTCGCCGGAGGCATTGGCCGAGGAGGTGCGCTCCCGGGTGGCCGAGGGTTACCGACGACTCAAGCTCAAGATCGCGCCCGGTCGCGATGTCGAGTTCGTGGACGCGGCCCGACGGAGCGCCGGACCCGATGTCGTGCTGCTGGCCGACGCCAACGGCGCCTACCGGTGGGACACCGCTCCCGGCGCGCCCGACGATGCCCGCATCCTCGTGGCCATGGACGAGTTCGGTCTGGCCGCCATCGAACAACCGCTGCCCGCCGACGACCTGCTCGATTCGGCCGAACTGGCGAGACGGATGCACACACCCATCGCCCTCGACGAGTCGCTCACCTCGCGCACCGCGGTGCGCCAGGCGCTCGATCTGGGTGCTGCGTCGGTGGTCTGCGTCAAGGCACCGATGCTGGGCTCGTGGCTCGACGCTGCCGCCGTGCTCGACACGTGCGCCGGACTCGGCATCGATGCCTATGTGGGCGGGATGCTCGATGGCGGGATCGGGCGGGCGGCGACGATCGCGCTGGCCGCCCATCCGGGCGCCACCATCGCCGGCGACGTCTCGGCCACGGCCCGGTTCTTCACCGATGACGTGTGCGGACCGGTCGAGGTGCACGAGGGCGCGGTCGCCGTGCCCACCACCTTCGGGGTCGAGGTCGACCACGATGCCGTGGAGCGCTGCACGATCCGACTCGACACGATCCGTCGGTGATCGGCACCCCCGCCTAGTGTCGGCGCCATGAGCATCCTCGATCGTTTCCGTGTCGACGACAAGGTCGCCGTGGTGACCGGAGCCGGGCGCGGCATCGGCGCAGCATCGGCCATCGCCCTGGCCGAGGCCGGGGCCGACGTCGCCCTCACCGCTCGCAGCGCCGACCAACTCGAGGAGGTGGCCACCACCATCCGCGGGTTGGGACGTCGGGCCTTCGTGTACCCGGGCGACGTGAACGACCTCGACATGCTGCCGGCGTTCGTCGAGGCCACCGTGGCCGAACTCGGTCGGATCGACATCGTGGTGAACAACGCCGGTGGATCGCCGCCGGCCGCCGTCACCGACATCACCGCCAAGTCGTTCGAGGCGGCCTTCCACTTCAACGTGACCACCGCCCTCGTGCTCACCCAGGCCTGCATCCCGCAACTGGTGGCCAACCGGGGCAACGTCGTCAACATCTCGTCGATGGCCGGCCGCACGGCGGCCCGGGCCCTCACGCAGTACGGCGTGGCCAAGGCGGCGCTGAGCCACCTCACGCGGTACCTGGCCACCGATCTCAATCCCAAGGTGCGGGTCAACGCCATCGCCGTGGGTTCGACCGCCACCAGCGCGTTGGAGACGGTGCTGACCATGCCCGAGATCCGCGATGCCATGATCGCAGCGACGCCCCTGCGCTTCATCGGTGAACCCGAGGACATCGCCGCCGGTGTGCTGTACCTCGCGTCACCGGCGGCGCGCTACGTGACGGGCAAGGTGTTCGAGATCGACGGCGGCACCGAGTCCTCGACGCTCGACATCCCCATCCCCGACTTCTGAGGCGGATCGGGCGCGCCCGCGTCTCGGCGGCCGCCGCTCAGACCGTCACCGTGTCGGTGTCACGACCGGACCGGATGGTGCGCCCCGGCGTGTCCCCGGTGACGGAGCCGTCGCGCACGATCTCGACACCGTTGACGATGGTGGCCGCCACACCCGTGGCCTCGGAATAGAGGCGCCACCCACCGGCGGGCAGGTCGGCCCGCGGCTCGATGGTGCCCGGACCGATGGTGTCGGGATCGAACACGCAGAGATCGGCGATCCACCCCTCGGTCACGCGTCCCCGGTCGCGCAGACCGTAGAAGCGGGCCGGCGCGTCGGTGAACAGTTGCACCGCGCGCTCCAACGACATGAGGCGGCGGGTCCGCACCGCTTCGGCCAGGAACGATGTGTGACAGGCGAACGTCTTCATCATGTCGAGGTGGGCACCGGCATCGGAGCCGCCGGCGATCACCCGAGGATCGGTGTCGAGGATGCGCACCCGCTCGGCCCAGGCGTCGTCGTCAGCGCCGATCACCGGGGGTTCGAGCCCGGTCTGGAGGTCGTCGGCCACCACGATGTCGAACAGGGCATCGATGTCGGACTGGCCCCGCTCGGCGGCGACGTCGTCGATGGTGCGTCCGACCAGTGCCCGCACCTCGGGGGTCTGCGCATCGATGATGCGGAAACGACCGAACTTCGACAACGTGTGCGTCTCGGGCAGGGCCGACAATGACTGGGCGATCAGCGCGCGGTTGGCAGCGTCGGCGAACGCGGCGCGCCGCTCGGCGTGGGGCAGGTGGATGAACTCCTTGACGCCGGGGAGCATGTCGAGCACGAAACCGGAAGCGAAGCACAACCGCATGCGCATCGGTTCGGGCAGGCACAGACCCACCACCCGACCACCGCGGGCGGCGGCCACGTCGGAGGCCGACAGCTTGTTCTCCCGTCCGGTCCGGGCCGCCGGGTCCGAGTTGACGACCATCACATTCCAGTTGAGCGGTCGATTCGCGGCCGCACTCATGTCGGCCATCAGTTCCATCTCGGCCTCGGTGAAGGTGGCGCCGGCCGACGAGATGAACTCGAGCGTGGTCCCCGCATGCGCGCCCGCCGCCGTGGCCAGGCGCAGGAACTCGTCGCGGGTGGCGAAACGCGACGGCACCGGGCTGCCCCGGTGATCGCTGTGACTGTTCGACGCCGTGCTGGAGAACCCGATCCCACCGGCGACGATGCTCTCGTGCAGCAGCGCCACCATGGCGTCGAGCTGCGCGGCCGCGGCCTCGTGTCCGACCGCGTCCTCACCCATCACGACGCGCCGCAGGGCGCTGTGACCGACGAGGAATCCGGCGTTGACGGCCAGGTTGCCCTCCAGCCGATCGAGCCAGGAGCCGAACCCGTCCCAGGCCAGATCGAGACCGGCCTCCAGCGAGGCCACCGGCATTCCCTCGACCCGGGCCAGCATGGGGATGAGGTACTCGGCCGCGCCCGGCGTGACCGGGGCGATCGAGAAGCCGCAGTTCCCGCCGAACACCGAGGTGACGCCGTGCAGCGACGACGGTGTGGCGGCCGGGTCCCACATGAGTTGCGGGTCGTAGTGCGTGTGCAGATCGACGAAGCCGGGAGCGACGACGCGTCCGTCGGCGTCGATGACCTTGGCCGCCGGTTCGTCCACGCTGCCGATGACGACGATGCGACCGTCACGGATACCCACATCGGCGCGCACCCCGGGCGCACCGGTGCCGTCGACGACGGTGCCACCCTTGATCACCAGATCGAGCATCGGATCCCTCCCCCGTTCACGACCGGCCGTTCACCGACCGACGCACCATCCTGCCACCGACGTCGGTCAGACCCAGCCCCGCTCCTCGACGACGGCGGCGGCCGCCATCGGAGAGGGCGCGTAGGCGATGCGGGAGGCCCAGGCCGCCCCGGCTTCGGCCACGGCGAGGACCGCGGCGGCCTGTTCGGCGTCGACGGCGGCGGCGATGGTTCCCGGCGGCGCACCGGAGCCGACCACGAGCAGTCGGGTGTTCCGCGTACCGGCGAGCACGTCGAACGCCACCGCCATCGTCCGTTGGCGCAACAGGCGCGCCGCCAGCACGGCCCGGGCGCAGTCGGTGACCATCGACGAGGCGGACGGTGACGGGCCCGACTGGATCGTCATGGGCTGACACAGGTCCATGTCGCGATCGTCGGTGGGTGGCACCAGATCGGCGCCCAGCGAGACCAGCACGATGCTGGGTGCATCGGCGACGGTGGCGACGAGGAGTGCGTGGTTGGCGCCCTCGGCCGGCACGGCGGGATCGCGCAGGTTCAACCAGGTGATCGCCGCCGAACGGGCCATGCTGCGATCGACGATGTCGGTCGTGCCGAACGCCGCAGCCACCGAGGCGGCCGCGGCGCTCGCCGTGCCGTCGCCCAGCACTTGCACCGATGGCGCACCCGGTGCGGTGGTGGAGTCGGTGGTCGACGGTGTCGACGGTGTCGACGAGGGCGACGCACCACACGCGCCGAGGATCACGCTCGACGCGAGAACGACGGCGAGGACGGGAACGAGACGAGCGCGACGCACGGAAGTCGACGCTACCCGTGGGTCGAGCTCGTACGGCCGGCACCCCGACCGACCGTAGAATCCTCGGTCGTGGGGGAGACGAACGACGACGGACCGACGTACGCGGCACCGCGTCACCTCATGCACCTGCTGGGGATCATCGTCGATCAGGACGTCGACGGGGACGTGCGCGGCACCATCACCGTCACTCCACACCTGCTCGGAGCCGATGGGAACCCCCGACTGGCCGTGGTGGCCATGCTCATCGATGCGCTCGGCGGCCTGCGCTCCATCACCGCCGCTGATCCCGACTGGGCCTTCACCGCCGACATGTCGGTGCATCTCGGTGCCAGCGGACCGATGAACCACCTGCGGGCCGATCTCCACGTGCGGCGACGGGGCCGGCGCACGCTGGTCATCGAGGTCGAGTTGGTGGCTGACGACGAACGACCGGCCGGACGCGCCATCCTCACCTTCGCCGTCGTCCCCCGACCCGAGCACCTGGCCGGACTCGATGTCCGGACCGAGCCGGGACGACGCGCGATGGGCGAGACCGACGAGATCCTCGACGTGGACTGGCTGACCGAGGTGGGCGCCACCGTCACGGCGCCGGGCGTCGTCGTCGTCGACACCCGGCGCGAGGTGCAGAACACCGTGGGTGCCCTGCACGGCGCCATGCACGCCGCGCTGGTCGACGAGGCCTCGGTCACGCTCGGCCAGTCGCTGCTGGGCGGATCGTGCGCCGTCACCGATCTGCACCTCGCCTATCTGGATCTGGCCCGGTCCAGTCCACTCACGGCGACGGCCACGCCAGTGGGCGCGCCGTCGGTCGGTGACGCGTCGTTCGGTGCCGTCATCGAACTGCGCGACGCCGACGGTCGACTGTGCTCCCACTCGACGACGCGGGTGCATCGGGTCGGAGCCGATCGTTGATGGCCGCGTTCAACTCACCGCGCGAGATCGGGGTGGCCCAGTACCTCACCCTCCACATCGAGGAGGTGGGTGACGGCACCGATCCCCTGCCCCGCACCCGGGGCGAGTTCCCGGGCTCGCCCGTGGTGCTCGATGCCGATGGTCGCCTGGAGACGGGGATGCTGACCGCCGTGGTCGACGGCATCGGCGGTATGACCTCCGGACTGTCCTGCCTCCCCGACTGGATCGTCACCACCAACCTCGCACTTCGTCGCGCCGACGACAGTCTCGTCGGTCGCCGCGGTACCGGCCCGCTGGTGGTCGACGTGCACGTGCTGCGACGCGGTCGCTCCTCGGTGGTGACCCGGGGCGACGTGACCAGCGTCGCCGGGGACGCGGTGGCCACGTTCTGGTTGACGTGCGCCGTACTCACCCCCGAAGGTGGGCCACCACAGTTCGAGCGCCCGGTGGGTCGACTCGAGCGGGTCGTTCCCGACGATCCGGTCTTCCGCTCATCGCCGGCCGAGTTCTTCGGACTGGAGGCCGGGAGCCGACCCGGCGAGGTGCTGCTGCACCCCGAACCGCGACTGCGCAATCCGTGGGGGATCCTCCACGGCGGCGCCACGGCGGTGGCTCTCGACACCGCGGCGCGCGGTCTGATCACGGGCACGAGCGATCCGGCCGCGGCCACCGGTGCGGTCGTCACCGACCTCGTCGTGCACTATCTGAGTCCGGGCCGTGTCGGCCCCCTCCTGGCCCGGGCCACGGAGGCCGGTCCGGCGCCCACGTCGCCCGCGGGCGATCGACTGGTGCGCGTCGAGGTGCGCGACCGCGGTGCCGACGATCGCGCCGTGGCCCTGGCCATGACCACGGTGCGCCGGCGCGAGGACTGAAGGTATCGGTTACCGATCGGTAGCCGGGCCCCGTCCCGACCGCCTAGCGTTCGGCCATCACACGACGCCCCGAGTGATCGACGGGCGGGAGGGAGCACAGCGGTGGGCATGTCCTTCGACGAAGCGGTGGCGGTCCTCACCGCCCCCGGGATGCCGTTCGAGATCGCCGAACAGGAAGTGCTCGGCCGCCCGTCTCGGGTGTTCGCCCAGTTGCCTCCCACCATGCGCGCCCTGTTCGACATGCTGCGCGAGCGCCCGGCCGACGACGTCTACATCGTGAACGAGGACGAGCGGTGGACGAACGCCGACATCGTCCGCAGCATGGACTCGATCGCCCGCATGCTCGTCGACACCTACGACGTGCAGGCCGGTGACCGTGTGGCCATCGACATGCGCAACTACCCGGAGTGGATCACGTCGTTCGGTGCCGTGACGTCCATCGGCGCCATCGCCGTCTCGGTCAACGCGTGGTGGACGGGACCGGAGATCGAGTTCGGTCTGGTCGACTCGGGAGCGAAGGTGCTGATCGCCGATCGCGAACGCATCGACCGGATCGGTGATCGTCTCGCCTCCCTCGGGGTGCACGGCGTCGTGGTTCGGTCCGAAGGAGTACTGCCCGCCAACTGCGCGCACCTCGCCGACCTCGCCGATCCGAATTCGACCATGCCCGATCGCACGGTGGCGCCCGACGATGACGCCACCATCCTGTTCACCTCGGGCACGACCGGTACCCCGAAGGGTGCGGTGTCGACCCAGCGGGCCGTGCTGTCGGGACTTTTCGCCTTCGCCTGTCGCAACGTGGTCGAGTCGCTCCGGTGGGCACCCGACACGCCTCCGACGGCCGGGACCGAAGCGGCCGTGCCCCCGAAGCCGTGCTTCATCCTCACCGTGCCGCTTTTCCACGTCACCGGCTGCGTGCCGGTGATGCTCGGCTCGGTGGCCACCGGAGCCCGGCTGGTGATGATGCACCGGTGGGACCCGTTGCGGGCCCTCGAACTGATCCAGCGCGAGAAGGTCACCAATTTCATCGGCGTACCGACCATGTCCCAGGACCTCATCTCCCACCCCCGATTCGGCGACTTCGACACGTCGAGCCTGCGCAACGTCGGTGGCGGCGGTGCGCCGATGGCCCCGGAACTGGTCAAGAAGATCTCGGGGACGTTCACCGGGAAGGCCACCCCGCAGTTGGGGTACGGACTCACCGAGACGAACGGGTACGGACCGGGCAACACCGGTCCCGACTACGTCGAGCGTCCGTCGAGCACAGGGCGCGTCGTTCCCATCATGCAGATCAAGGTCGTGAACCCCAACGGCGAGTCACTGCCCGCCGGTGAGGTCGGCGAGATCTGCATGACCGGACCGATGCTCATCCGCGGCTACTGGAAGCGGCCCGAGGCCACGGCCGAGACGATCCGTGACGGATGGCTGCACACGGGTGATCTCGGCTACGTCGACGACGAGGGTTTCGTCTACGTCGTCGATCGCATCAAGGACATGGTGCTGCGCGGCGGCGAGAACGTGTACTGCTCCGAGGTGGAAGCCGCCATCTTCGAACATCCGCACGTGCACGAGGTGGCGGTGTTCGGCCTCCCGCACGAGCGTCTGGGCGAGGAGGTGGTCTGCGCCCTGCAACCGGCCGAGGGCACGACCATCGACACCACCGAACTCACCGGGTTCCTGGCCGAGCGTCTGGCCTCGTTCAAGATCCCCACCCAGTGGTTCGTCCGCGCCGAGCCGCTGCCCCGGGGCGCCACCGGCAAGATCCTCAAGCGGGAGATCCGCGACCGGGTGCTCGACGGCACCTACTGACGGAGCCCGGACATCGACCGACGCCCCGGCGCGACGATGGCCCCCGCTGGGCGGAGGCCATCGCGTCGACCCCCCGGTCGTGCTCCGACCGGCCGGCCCTCTCAGGCCGGTCGGCGGACGTTGAGTGCGTCGGTGTTGTCGTGCAGGATCATCTGCTGCACGGCGGGCGAGAACTCCTTGAGTTCATCGACGTAGTCGAGCGGCTCGGGCATACCCTCGATGTGGGGCCAGTCGGAGCCGAAGATGACGCGGTCGGAGCCCATGAGTTCGACGACCTCGTGCACGTCGTCCTCCCAGAACGGGTTGATCCAGACCTGACGGCGGAACGTCTCCGACGGCAACTCGCTGAACCAGCCCGGCATCTTGTTGGCGGTGTTGTCCAGCTTCTTGAGCAGGCTGCGCAGGAAGCCCGAACCGTTCTCCACCGACGCCACTCGGACGTTGGGGAAGCGGTCGAACATCTTGTCGCACACCAGCGAACCGAGGAAGTCCTCGATCGGACGATCGAACATCGTGGCCATGCGCAGCGGCTGCGGACGCGACTGCTGACCGAACGAGGCCGAGAAACCGCTGTCCTGGGCGTAACCGTTCGAGCTGTAGCCCGAGTCACCGGCATGGGCGACGACCGTGATGCCCGACTCGTTCACCAGACCCCAGAAGGGGTCGAACATGGGGTCGGCCGGCGAACGGGGGCCGTCGACGGTGGTGGGGGCGGCCGGTCGCATCACGACGGTGGTGGCGCCGTTGTCGAGGGCGAACTGCAACTCGCTCACGGCCCAGTCGACGTCGACGAGCGTGATGTAGGGCGCAGTGAAGATGCGGTTCTTGTAGTTGAAGCCCCAGTCCTCGAGCATCCACCGATTGAAGGCGGTGAACACCTGCATCACGGCCCACGGGTCGGTGTGCAACGGCTCCTCGTAGATCATCCCCAGCGTGGGGAAGAGCCAGCACTTCTCGAGACCGTGCTCGTCGAGGGTGGCGATGCGGGCATCCCGATCGCGGTAGGCGGCGCGGATCGGCTCACGCTGCTTGAGCAGTTCGATCGGGTTCTCGTTGTTGGGGTTGCCTCGGAAGTAGTCCTTGAGGACCCCGGGCAGGGCCACCGGATCGAAGGTGGGATTGACCACGGCATGGCTGACCTTGCCGCCGATCACGTGGTACTTGCGGCCGTTGATCTCGCACCACTGGATGGTGCGAGGACCGGTCCGTGGATCGAGGTGACGCGTGAAGGCGTCGATGGCCTCGTAGTAGTGGTTGTCGCAGTCGAAGACGGGGAAGCCCAGTTCGGTCATGGGCACAATCTACGACACAACCGGGTCCTCCGACAACGCTGTGTAGAACGTCGTCGCCGGTTCGGCCCATTCGGCGTACCGCCGCTGGAACACCGAGCGGGCCTGCGGTCCGGGCCAGTCCGGGGGCAGGAGACGGGCGGGCAGTGAGGGATCGAGGCTCAGCAACTCGCGCCACTCGTGGGCCATGCGCGTGCGCAGGGCGAAGGCCTCCCGATGGTCGGTCGGTTCGGCCTCGGCGAACTCGGCGATGAATGACCGCTGGGCCTCGGCCGCCGGCTCGAGGTCCCAGGCCAGGGCCACCACCTCGGCGGCGGTGGCCGCGCCGGCCACCGTGCGGGCCTCGAAGCGCAGGACACCATTCGTCAGCCCGCACGACTCGAGCACGGCCTCGACCCCCGGACGCTCGGCCGAACCGATCGCCACCCACAGGTTGGGGGCCACCGCGCCGAAGCCCTCGAAGTCGAGACCGGTGACCAGACGGTCGCGGCTCGACCGGTCGGCCACGGGTTCGACGATCACCAGCATGGAGAAGGTGCCGTCCCAATCGTCGGATTCCTCGACGATCGAGCGGGCCACGCGCAACGTGGCCGACCCCAGCATGCGACGACCGCGGGCGGTGAGGCGCCAGCGCGTGTACCGGCCCACCGACTCACCCTCCAACCATCCGTCGGCGGCGGTGCGGTTGACGGCCTGACGAGCGGCGCGCTCCTCGACCCCCAGCGCCTCCAGCGCCCCGACCAGCGTGCCCGTCCACACCGGCGTCGCGTCGGCACCCACCCACTGGCCGAGCACACTGATGAGCAGGGCCCGCGCGCTCGGTCCCCCGTCGGCGCGTCGCCGGGTGGCCGTCGTGGCCCGACCGCTCACCGCCATTCGGGCAGATCGCCCTCGATCTCGCTCGGGGAGATGTCGCACCACCGCTCCAGCGCCAGCTGGTTGTTGAGGATGCGACTCTCCTCCTGGGAGATGGTGATGCGCGTGAATCCGGGCTGATGCAGACCACGTTGCGCGGTGCGCAGCATGTCGAAGTCCTGATTGAACACCGTGCCGAAAGCCATCGACTCGAGCGGTACCTCCATCTTCACCGGCCTGGTGCGCGCCGCCGTCGCACCACGTCGCTCGAACTGGAAGATGTCGAGCCAGCACTCGTCGGGGGTATGACCGGGGCGGGTGCGCAGCACCGAGAGCAGATCGGGATGGAACAACACCGTGATGTTGGGGAAAGCGTTGTACTGGTCCATCACCATGATGTCGAGATCGGTGTAGGCCGAGAGGTCGACTCCCTTGGCCGCCTGCGCACGCCGCACATGGGCGCCCATGACCTCGAGCAGCGACGAACCCTCGGGCACCTCGGGCACGGGGCCGGGATCGACGCTGTCGATGCCGGCGCGTCCGCCGTACACCGAGGCGAAGGCGTTCCACACCTCCTGGGCGGTGGGCTCGGGCCGGATGCGCGGCGACGGCACCCCGTACTGCTGGCGACTGCGACCCACGTTGTCCCACAGCACCTGATGGTTGTCGAGGTCGGCGAACACGGTGAGCAGTTCGGGATGCAGACCCTGCACGTGGTAGGTCTCGCTGAATCCGTCGGCCGCCGTCTTCCAGTTGGCGGGGACGAGCACGCTCAGTTCGTAGGTGCAGTGGAAGTCCTCGATGCCGTAGCGGGCGGCATCGGCGGGGGCGCCACCCAGGTAATCGGCCAACGACGCGGCATCGGGATCGAAGTTCACGAACACCAGCGGACCCCACGTGTCGACCGACACGCGGGGCAGGGCGTAGGCGTCGTTGTCGATGACCCCGAAGTCGCGACGACTGGGAATCTCCGACAGCGTGCCGTCGAGGTTCCAGCACCACCGATGGAATCCGCAGCGCAGTTCGGTCAGACCAGTGCCATTCCCGGTGCACAGCTCCACACCGCGGTGCATGCACACGTTCTGATGGGCGCGCAGATCGCCATCGGCGTCGCGCAACACGATGCACGACAAGCGGTCCACGGAGAACTCCACCCAGTCACCCGGCTCGGCCACCATGTCGACGGTGGTGGCCAACTGCCACACCCGGGGCCACATGCGTGACGACTCCAGGGCGGCGAACTCCGCCGACGTGTAGCGGGATGCCGGGAAGGTGATGGGTCGACGCGTGGTCGGTCCCGCGCCCTCGGCCCGGGTGCGCAACGAGCCGATGTGGCGCGCTCCTGCGTCGGTCGGTTCAGCCAGATCGGTCATGGGTCCCCCTCGGATCGATCCTGCCACAGGGCACGGCGACAGGTCAGCCCCGCGGCCGGGCGAACACCACCACGGCGTAGTCACCATCGGCGAAGGGAGCGCCGTCCCAGCCGGCGAACACCCCGACGGCGACGAGCCCGGCGTCGGCGGCCCAGCGTCGCTGCTCGTCGACCGTCGGCCACCCGCGCGTGAGCTGGTTCCCCATCACCAGGTGCCCACCGACGGCGACGTGGCGGGCGCAGGCCACGACCGCCTCGTGACGGAGAGCGGGATCGACGAACCCGATCACGTTGCCTGCGGCCACCACCAGCGAGAAGGTCCGACCCAGGTCCATGGTGGAGAGATCACCGACTCGCCAGTCCAGATCGGGCGCTCGGCGACGGGCGCGTTCGACGAGATCGGGGTCGAGATCGACGCCCACCACCTCGACACCGCGCCGGTGCAGTTCGATGCCCACGCGCCCGAACCCGCAACCGGCATCGAGGGCGTCGAGTGGCGCGAACTGCATGACGAAGTCGACCTCACCGTGCGGGTTCCCGCCGTCGGCGGCGATGCGGTCGAAGCGGCGTTCGTAGTCGTCGAGGTCGACGTTCCGACGCCATGCGCGCCACTCGGCCGACCCGACCGCTGGCTGCTCACTCATCGGCCACCGACCGGTTCGACCGGAGTCACCGGTTCGATCGCGTCGACCAGTCCCCACGACAGGGCCCTCGGAGCATCGATGGGTGCGCCCATGAGGGCCAGATACGCGGTGCGGTGACGACCGATGCGGCGGGGGATGCTGGCAGTGCCGCCCGCGCCGGGCACCAGTCCCATGGCCACCTCGGGCAACAGGAAGGAGGTGTGCGGATCGGCCACGACCCGACCGGCGAAGGCGGGCAGTTCGACCCCGGCGCCGACGCAAGTGCCGTGCACCCGGGCGGTGACCCGGTCGGCGATGGCGGCCAGCGCGATTCCGGCGTTGCGGGTGGTGCGCACGAGGTGGGCGGAGAGGGGAGCCGGTGCGGTGCCGAACTCGTCGAGATCACCCCCGCTGGAGAACGATGGTCCGGCGCCGCACAGTTCCACCGAGATGATGGTGGGGTCGGCGGCGACGAGTCGGAATGCATCGGTCAACTCGTCGCGCATGCGCACGCCGTAGGCATTGTGCACCTCGGGTCGATCGAGCACGACCGTGAGGTGATCGTCGGTTCGCGCCAGCACCACGATCGGCGTGTCGGGTCGCGGCCGACGTCCTCGGTCGGCTCGCGTGTCCAACCACGCCCGGTGACGATCCCCCGATTGCAGGAGGCTGTAGACGAACGACTCGGCCACCACGGCATCGGTCGTCGACGATCGCTCCGCCAGTCGCAACAGCTGCACCAGTGCCACTGCCGCCTCGGTCGACGACTCGATCGCGGCCACCACGGCATCGACCGTGGTGTCGAGCGCGTCGCCGCACGCCACCCAGGGCGCCGGCGCGATGTCACTGGCGCACAGGGCCACATCCACGAGTCGGTCGACGGACGGATCGAGGATCGCCGACGGCGCCACCCCGATGACCACGCACGGTCGGCCGGCCAGCACCTCGGCGACGCGAGCGAAGTCGGTCGATACGTCGGTGAGATCGAGCACCACCACCGGACGATCGGTGAGCGCACCGAGCGCGGTGTCCTCGAGTCCGGCACCGGTGAGGGCGAGTACGTCGGCGGGCGTGAGGCGATCGCTCATGGGTGGACCAGCCTGCCGTTCACCCAGGTGTGCCGCACACGGGACCGATCGGGATCGGCCAGCGCGTCGGGCAGCGGCGCATCGAGCAGCACGAGGTCGGCCGCTGCACCACGCACCACTCGGCGGATCGGTCCGGTCGGGGCCAGTGGATCGGCGAGGTACATGGCCAGGGCCTCGGCCGCCGTGATCGCCTCGTCGGGACCGACGACGGCCCCAGAACGCGTACGGCGATCGACGGCGGCACGGATGGCGCGCCACGGATCGATGGAGGTGACAGGAGCATCACTGCCGATGAGCACCGGGACGCCCGCCGCTCGCAACGACCGGATGCGGTGCAGGACCGGCAGGTCGACCGCGTCGACGACGTCGAGGTGGTGATCACCGCGCTCGTGGACGAGCGCCGGTTGCACGACGACGGTGATCTGCGATCGAGCGAGGAGGTCATCGAGTTCGACGGGCAGTACCGAACCGTGCTCGATGCGATCACCGGCGATGGGACCGGCCATGGCCAACGCGGTGGCGGCCGCGACGTTCTCGGCCCGAGTGACGGCATGGATGGCGACCGCCCGCCCCCCGGCGTGACGGTCGGCGATGGCGGCGGCGAGGGCGTCGACGTCGAGTCCGCGCACCTCGTCGGCCAGCACCTTGGCCGGTCCGGCCACCGCAAGACCGTCGAGATCCTCGTCATCGGTGCCCAACACCACCAGTCGTTGCGGCAACGAACCCGTTCGGCGGGCGACCAGCAGCGCCTCGAGGCGTGCGGCGCCCAACGACACCGTGGCATCGGTGACGCCGGTCAGGCCCAGCGCCGCCAGCTCGGACCCGAGATCGTCGAGGGGCGGCGGCACGGGCCCGAGGCGACGGGCCAACCAGTCGTCGGCCCGCAGGATCGTGCCCGTGGGCGCGCCGTCGCCGTCGCGTTCGAGGGCGCCGAGCGGCGCGTCGTCGTTGCCGATCCGCTCGAGTCCCGACGTCGACAACGTCCACGCCAGCCCCGACCGGTGTTGCACCCGCACGGCCACCCCGGGTCGGAGTGCGTCGAGCCGGCGACGGTCGACGGCTCCGTGACGATGTTCATCGTGTCCCCCGACCCGCACCCAACCGACGTCGTCGACGACCGCATCGGCGACGACGCGGTCGAACGCGGTCGGCGTGTCGCAGGCGTCGACATCGACGCCGTGACGACGAGCGGCGATGGCCGACAGGTGCACATGATGGTCATGGAGACCGGGCAACAGCGCACCGCCGGCACCGTCGACGAACACGACTTCATCCCGCGACGAGGGCCGGAGGTCGTCGCCGATGGCGGCGATCCGACCGTCGGCCACCATCACATCGGTGCGAGCGCCTTCGACCTCGACTGCGCGCAGCAACACATCGGGGGTCGGCGTCACCACACCACCGTTGCACCCATCGCTGCGCTGCGCGCCACC
>VERC01000260.1 GCA_018882825.1 Acidimicrobiia bacterium
CGGCGACGGTTGCGCCGTGAAGTGGTCGAGATCCTGCGCACCGCCGGAGCGGCTGCCGTGCTGGTGACCCACGATCAGGAAGAAGCGCTGGCGCTCGCCGACCGTGTCGCCGTGCTGCGTGACGGTCGCATCACCCAGTGCGCCACGCCGGCCGATCTCTACGCCCGTCCATGTGATCAGTGGACCGCCCGCTTCGTGGGCGAGGTGAACATCGTGTCCGGTGACATCGCCGACGGACGCGCTTCGACGGTGCTCGGAGACGTGGCCGTCGGTTCCGGCTCCGACACCGGCATCGACGCCGCCGTGAGCGGACGGTGCAACCTGGCCCTGCGTCCCGAGCAGTTGACGATCCGCCCGTCCATCGAAGGGCCCGCCCGTCTCGTCGCCGTCGAGTTCCGCGGGCATCACGCCATCGGCGAAGTGCACCACCCGTCACTGGGCGAACTGGTCGTACGGGTCCCATCGACCGTCGAGCCCGGTGCGATGGTGATCGTCGAGACGACGCCCGGCACCGTGGCCGCCGCGCTCGTCGACTGAGCGCGGGACCCGTGCGGAGGGAACTTCCGGACTCAGCGCTCCGTCAGGGCCCGGGCCCTCCTCAGCGCCATGTCGCCCCGCCCGGTACCGTCGGCTCGTGGGTTCCTCGCGACGCATCCCTCCGGCCGACGATGCCTCGACCGGCGCGGCTCGCCGTCGTTCACCCGACACCCGTCAGGAGCTCGTACGGGCCGCCCTCGACATCATCTCCGAGCGAGGGATCGACGCGCTCAAGATCGACGAGGTCGCCGCGACCGTCGGCGTGACCAAGGGGTCGATCTACTGGCACTTCGCCGATCGGGGTGCGCTCGTGCAGGCCGCGCTCGCCATGCACATCGACGATCTGCTGGCCGAGACGCTGGAGGGCATTCAGGACGCAATCGAGCAGGCGACCGACACCTCCGACTACCTGAGTCGACTCGCGCCGTTCCTCCTCGATCCCTACGACACAGACATCGCCGAGCGTCGTTGGCAGCGCCTCGAGATGCTGTGCGCCATCCGTCGCGATCCGGAGTTGTGGGAGCAGATCCAGCAACTCCACGCCCGCTCACTGGCCCGCTTCACCGAACTGATGCGTGAGGCACAGGCCGCCGGTTTCCTCCGCGCCGAGATCGATGCCCAGGCCATCGCCACGATGATCCAGATGATCAGTCTGGGTTCGGTGTGGATCGACCTTCTGGGCGCCGACGCTCCGTCTCCGGAAGCGATCCAGGGCGTGATGCTGTTCCTCGTCTCGACGCTGTTCCCCGACGGTCCGCCCGCCGGAACCTGACGGACCGGACGGGATCGGCGCGATCGATCCTCAGGCGGTAGCGGTCAGATCGGCGGGCGGCCACGACGGATCGCACTGGCGCAGGAAGAGCTCGCAACGCTCGGCCTCGTCGAGTTCTCCGATGGCTGCCGCGCAGCGAGCCAGACCGTGCAGGCTCGCGAGGAACCCTCGATTCGACGGGTGCACCCAGCGCACATAACCCGAACCGCGCCAGCCATTGGCCCGGAGCGTGTCGAGGCCGCGGTGATAGCCCACGCGGTAGTAGGCGTAGGCCTCGATGGTGGAGGTGGCATCGTCCCCCATCGCCGCCCAGGCGGCACTCGAACGAGGGGCACCGCTCACGACCGCGCCGATCGCCGCGAGTCGGTTCGAGTCGGCCTGCCTCGCCTGCTCGAGTGCGTGGCGGAGTTCGGCCGGTTCCTCGGGGAGCACGGTCTCGGGTGGTCCGGAGGTCGAGAGGTTGACGGGTCGTGAGTCGCTCATGCGCCCACGCTAGGGCCGTCGTCCTCGAATCGGCCTCCGATCATGACCAGTGCCGTGAAGATGACCATGGCCAACACGATGACGGAGTTCTGGAACGCCGGGTCGAGGCCGTTGTACTTGGAGTTCAGGTACATGATGAACCAGTTGCCGCCGACGACGATGAAGCCGAAGAAGTAGAGCAACAGACCGAGGAATCCACCGGCGAACGTCCACTTCTGGGCCCGATCCCACGAGTCACGTCGGGCCGAGGTACGGAGCCCCTTCACGGCTCCGATGAGGAGCACGACACCGGTGAGGATCTCGGTGGCGATGATGCCGACGTACGACACTCCGGCGAACCACGAGGCATCGATGAACCGCCAACCGAATCCGCTGTCAGCAGGCACACCATCCCCACTCAGCACTCCGGTGACGAACGGCCAGTTGCTCCCGTTCGGATTCGTTGGGTTGGTGACGTTGTCGAAGCCGACCACGAGGTAGTAGCTCGCCACCATCACCACGAAGAGGGAGGTGACCACGCGTGCGATCCTCCATGGGGACCAGTTCGTGATCCCGATCGTGCCGCTGTTCCCCATGTCCCCCCGATTCGTCGATTCACTCGGATCGTTCACTGCGATGGACTGTAGGGGCCGGCACGGGAGCGAGGGAGGGCCGAGGGTTCGACACGGTGGACAGCCTCCGCAGCAGGGTCCATCATCGTCCCCCAGCCACGGCGACGGAGTGTGGAAGTGAACGAGTCGGAGCAGGTCGTCAGCGTCGAGCGTTTCGTCGCCGCGCCACCCGAGGCGATCTTCGAATTGCTGGTCGACCCGGATCGCCATCACGACTTCGACGGCTCAGGCACCGTCGTGGGTGCGAAACAGGGATCGCAACGACTCCGACTGGGATCGCGCTTCGGCATGTCGATGAGGGTGAAGATGTCGTATTCGATGGTGTCGACCGTCATCGAATACGACGAACCCCGCTTGATCGCATGGCAGACGCGGGGTCCGGGGAATCTCGGTGGCGGACGTATCTGGCGCTACGAACTCCAGCCGGTGGAGGGCGGGACGCTGGTGCGCGAGAGCTGGGACATCAGTCGGGAGTCCGTGCTGTCGAAGTGGATGGTCAAGGGACTGGGCGAGAAGACCAAGGAGAACATGGCCGCCACCCTCGAGCGCATCGCTGCGCACTTCACGACATCTCCCTGAGGTGGCGATCTCGCTTCGGGTGGTAGACAACGGCGATGGAGCGCACGAGGTCGTACTGCCGTATCTGTGCGGCCGGCTGCGGGATCATCGTCACCACTGAGGGCCAGCAGGTGCTCACGGTGGAGGGCGACGTCGACCATCCGACGTCACACGGTTACCTGTGTGCCAAGGGGCGGGGACTCGTCGACTGGCACCATCGACCCGACCGAATCGACGTGCCGCGCCTGCGCGGCCGGAACGCCACGTGGGACGAGACCCTCGGCGATCTGGCCGACGCACTTGGAGGACTGCTGGCCTCGGCCACACCCGATGCGATCGCCCTCTACCTGGCCACCGGCCTGGCCTACGACGCTGCCGGCCAGATGATCGC
>VERC01000028.1 GCA_018882825.1 Acidimicrobiia bacterium
GCAGTCGGGCGGTCGACTGACCCCGGAGATCGAATCGACGCTGACGGTCTGGGACGCCAAGTTCGTCGACGTCGCCGAACGGCTGGCCACCGAACGGGCACGACTCGTCGATGAACTCGGTCCTGTGCTCTCGACCACCTACGAGGAGGTCGCCGGGCGGGAGGTGGAGGTCGTGGCCCGCTACGACGCACCGTGGCGCGAACAGGGACTCGTGGCCGCCCTGGCCGCCGTGCGCCGTGACGAGATCCGCCGGGGTGTGTCGTTGGTGGGGCCCCATCGCGATGATCTGCTGCTCACCCTCGACGGACTGCCCTCTCGCACCCATGCCTCCCAGGGCGAACAGCGCTCGTTGGCCCTGGCCCTGCGCCTGGCCTCCCACCACGTGGTCACGGCGGCCACCGGGACGCCGCCGATCCTCGTGCTCGACGACGTGTTCTCCGAACTCGACGACGACCGCAGTGCTGCACTGCTGCGCCATCTCCCGACCGGTCAGACGGTGCTGACCAGCGCCGCCGGCCTGCCCCCGGGCGCCCGACCCGATCTGATCCTCCGGGTGGCCGGGCGTTCGGTGTCCCGGCCATGACCGTCACACGGCGTCCCTAGGCTCGGTCCATGCCCTGGGAACCACTTCCCGATGATCGACCGGCCGGTCCGGCACCACTGCGGGCCGGGCTCGATCGGGTCGTCCGTCGTCTCGGTGGACCCTCGGCCGACGTGGCCTCGGGGGTGTTCGGCCGATGGGACGAGATGGTCGGTGAGACCGTCGCCGCCAACAGCCGACCGGTGGCGGTGCGGGGCACGACGCTGGTCCTGGCCGTGTCCGATCCGGCGTGGGCCACCCAACTCCGCTTCCTCGAGGCCGACATCGTGGCTCGTCTGGTCGAGGAACTGGGCGCGTCCTCCATCGAGTCGATCGAGGTGCGCGTGCGGCCGTCACCGTCTCGTTGATCCCTCGTCCGAGGGGCGCGAAAGGTCGTCGGGATCCCTCCCACACCGGCCGTGCGCCGGTAGGATCTCGAGGTCGTCCTGACGGCGGAATCGCCAGATTTCCCTAGGGATTTCGGCCACTCACCCGGCCCTCGCCCGACCCGCTCCCTCCGTCCCGTCCCTCGGGCACCGGTGCGGGCCCGGTCCAGCGGCACCACGCCGGTCCAGCAGCACGAAGATGGAGATCCAGTACCAGTGGCGAAGACGATCGAGACCTACGGAGCGAAGGACATCACGGTCCTCGAGGGCCTCGAGGCCGTGCGGAAGCGCCCCGGCATGTACATCGGCTCCACCGGCCCGGGGGGTCTCCACCATCTCGTCTACGAGGTCGTCGACAACTCGGTCGACGAGGCCATGGCCGGTCACGCGACCCGCATCGACGTCACCCTGCTGGCCGATGGTGGTTGTGAGGTCGTCGACGACGGCCGGGGGATCCCGGTCGACAAGCACCCCGATCCGAAGATGAAGGGGAAGTCGGCCGCCGAGGTGGTGCTCACCGTGCTCCATGCCGGCGGCAAGTTCGGAGGCAGTGGCTACAAGGTCTCGGGCGGCCTGCACGGTGTCGGTATCTCGGTGGTCAACGCCCTCTCCGAGCGGGTCGAGGTCGACATCGATCGCGACGGCTCCCGTCATTCGATGGCCTTCGCCAAGGGCGGACGCACCACCCAGGCCCTGAAGGTGTCGGGGAAGGCCCCCCGCGGACGCACCGGGACCACTGTGCGGTTCTGGCCCGATCCCACGATCTTCGAGGAGACCGACTTCCGGGCCCAGACGCTGCTGGAGCGTTTCCAGATGATGGCCTTCCTCAACAAGGGCCTCGAGATCCGCTTCTTCGATCGTCGACCGGATGCCGCCCTCTCCGAACCGGTGGTGTTCAAGTACGCCGGGGGCATCGTCGACTTCGTTCGTCATCTCAACTCCTCGAAGGAGGCGTTGTTCAAGAAGGTCGGTTTCTACGATCAGGCCGAGGCCGATCAGGAGGTCGAGATCGCCTTCCAGTGGAACACCGGATTCAACACCGACGGCATCCACTCCTTCGCCAACGGCATCGCCACCATCGAGGGTGGCATGCACGAGGAGGGCTTCAAGAAGTCCCTCACCAATGTGGTCAACAAGTACGCCCGGGCCAAGGGTCTGCTCAAGGAGAAGGAGGACAACCTCCAGGGCGAGGACATCCGCGAGGGACTCACCGCCATCATCTCGGTGAAACTGCGCGAGCCCCAGTTCGAGGGGCAGACCAAGGGCAAGCTCGGCAACGTCTCCATGCGATCACTCGTGGAGAAGGCCACCAACGAGCGTCTGGCTGACTGGTTCGAGGAGAACCCGACCGAGGCTCGCAAGATCGTGCAGAAGTCGGTCCTGGCCTCCCGGGCCCGCTTGGCGGCCCGCAACGCCCGCGACGCCACTCGGCGCAAGAGTGCGCTCGAGGGCGCCGGGATGCCCGACAAGCTCAAGGACTGTTCGAGCCGCAACCCGGAAGAGTGCGAGTTGTTCATCGTCGAAGGTGATTCAGCCGGTGGTTCGGCCGTCGCCGCTCGCGATCCCCGGACCCAGGCGATCCTCCCCATCCGGGGGAAGATCCTCAACGTCGAGCGGGCCCGGCTCGACAAGATGCTCAAGAACAACGAGATCCAGACGCTGATCACCGCCATCGGCGCCGGTGTCGGGGCCGAGTTCGACATCGCCAAGATCCGTTACGACAAGGTGATCCTGATGTGTGACGCCGATGTCGACGGCTCGCACATCCGCACCCTTCTGCTCACCTTCTTCTTCCGTCACATGAAGGATCTGGTCGAGCAACGCCACGTGTACATCGCGCAGCCGCCGCTGTACTCGACCGTCGTCGGCAAGGAGAAGGTCTACCTGAAGGACGACACGGCCAAGGCCGCGTTCCTCGCCGATCGACCGGACCACAAGAAGGAGTTCCAGCGTCTGAAGGGACTCGGCGAGATGGACTACGACGAGCTCGGTGACACGACGATGGACGCGAATCGCCGCACCCTGTTGCAGGTGTCGGTCGAGCAGGCGGCCATCGCCGACGAGATCTTCTCCGTTCTGATGGGCGACGACGTCGAGTCGCGCAAGCAGTTCATCCAGTCCAACGCCAAGGACGTCCGGTTCCTCGACATCTGAGTCGGGCCCGACCAGGAAGCGCACATGGCAGAGAAGCGACCACCCAAGAAGAAGGCTCCGGCCAGGAAGCCGGCATCACGCACGGCGGCCGGGGACGGCGGCCCCACCGCAGCGGGCGGTGACGGCGGCGGTGACGGCGGCGTGGCCACCGAGGCCGCCCCCGGTGGATCGATCGAACCGATCGAGATCCAGGAGGAGATGGAGCGATCCTTCCTCGACTACGCCATGTCGGTCATCGTGTCGCGCGCCTTGCCCGACGCGCGCGATGGGCTCAAGCCGGTGCATCGCCGGATCCTGTGGGGCATGTACGACCTCCGGGCCCTGCCTGATCGACCGACGATGAAGTGCGCCCGCGTCACCGGTGAGGTGATGGGCAAGTACCACCCCCACGGCGACAGCGCCATCTACGACGCCCTCGTGCGCATGGGCCAATCGTTCTCCCTGCGCCACCCACTGGTGCATCCCAAGGGCAACTTCGGCTCGCTCGACGAACCCCCGGCAGCCGCCCGTTACACCGAGTGCCGGCTGGCCGCCATGGCCATGGACATGCTCGCCGACATCGACGAGAACACCGTCGACTTCGTCGACAACTACTCCGGGGAGTTCTCCGAGCCGGTCGTTCTCCCCAGCCGTTTCCCCAACCTGTTGGTGAACGGTTCCCAGGGCATCGCCGTGGGTATGGCGACCAACATCCCCCCGCACAATCTGGCCGAGGTCATCGACGCCGTCGATCACCTGCTGGCCCATCCGGACGCCACCCCCGACGATCTCATGGAGTTCGTCAAGGGCCCCGACTTCCCGACGGGCGCCCTCATCATGGGCCGTCAGGGAATCATCGACGCCTACCGGACCGGCCGCGGCTCCATCAAGTTGCGCGGTCGAGCCGAGATCGAAGAGGGGCCACGCGGTGACTACGTCGTGATCACCGAACTCCCGTACCAGGTGTCTCCCAACCAGTTCATCGTCAAGGTGAAGGAACTGGTCGACAGCCGCGAGCTCGAGGGCATCGCCGAACTCAACGACGAATCGGCCAAGGGCGAGATGCGACTGGTGCTGCGCCTGAAGCGTGATGCCCCGGCATTGGTGATCCTCAACAACCTGTACAAGCGCACACCGCTGCAGACGAACTTCGCGGTGAACACCGTCGCCCTCGTCGACGGCGTCCCGCGCACCCTCAACCTGCGCGACGCGCTGCAGGCCTACATCGAGCATCAACTCGAGGTCATCACCCGACGGTCGCAGTACCGGCTCGACGAGGCCCAGCGGCGGGCCCACATCGTCGAGGGTCTGCTCAAGGCCCTCGATCTCATCGACGAGATCATCGCCGCCATCCGGGCCTCGGCCGACAAGGCTGCCGCCCGCGAAGCGCTCACGGCGGCACCGTTCGAGTTCTCGGCCGAGCAGGCCGAGCACATCCTCGACATGCAGTTGTCCCGTCTGACTCGTCTGGGCCGTTCGCAACTCGAGGAGGAGATGGCCAAGTTGCGCGAGACCATCGCCGAACTCGAGGCGATCCTCGGCGACGAAGGGCGCAAGCGTGCCGTCGTCAGCAGCGAGATGGCCGAGATCAAGAGCACGTACGCCCGTCCTCGCCGGAGCCAGATCAGTTTCGATGTCGGTGACCTCGACATCGAGGATCTCATCGACGACGAGGATCTCGTGGTCACCATGTCAGCCAAGGGGTACATCAAGACGGTTTCGTCCGATGCGTTCAAGGTGCAGGCTCGCGGCGGTCGCGGTGTGGCCGGTACCAAGCTCAAGGACGAGGACTACGTCGAGCACATCATCCACACCTCGGCCCATGCCTACCTCCTGTTCTTCTCCAGTCGCGGCCGCGTGTACCGCCTGAAGGCCCACGAGATCCCCATGAAGGAGCGCACCGCGCGCGGCACTGCGGTCGTCAACCTCCTTCCACTGCAACCCGACGAGACGATCAGGGCCATCATCGACACCCGCGACTACGAGACGAACCGGTTCCTGTTCTTCGCCACCAAGAACGGTCAGGTCAAGAAGACGAAGTTCACCGAGTACGACTCGTCACTGCGGGCCGGAATCATCGCCATCAATCTCAAGGACGGCGACGAACTCGTGCGGGTCATCCCCACCAACGGCGGCGATGACATCCTCATGGTCTCGCGCAACGGGCAGGCCATCCGCTTCCCCGAGGACGAGGTACGGGCCATGGGCCGGGCCGCCGCCGGCGTTCGGGGCATGAAGCTCCGGGCCGGCGACGAAGTGGTGTCCTGTGACGTCACTCGTGACGACGCCGCCATCCTCATCGTCACCGACGGTGGGTACGGGAAGAGGACCCAACTCGACCGGTTCAACCGGCAGGGCCGGGGTGGACAAGGTGTCCGCGGCATCCGGATCAACGAGAAGAAGGGTGTCGTCGTCGCCGCCTTCATGGTGGGTATCGACGACGAGATCTTCGTCATCAACAGCGTCGGTACCGTCATCCGCATGGAGGTCCGAGAGATCTCCTCCCAGGGTCGCGATGCCAGCGGTGTGCGGGTCATGAATCTGGTCGGTGACCAGACCGTGGCCTCGGTCGCTCCTGTCCTCGGCTCCGACGAGGACTGAACTCCCACCTCGCGGATCCGTCCGCCGTCATCCACTCGTGTCGAGGAGGATCGATGGACCGCGACGACCAGAGAGGGCAGGTGCTCCCGTTCCTCGCCCTCGTCATGGTGGTGGCGATCGCAGTGGCCATCACCGTCGTGCGACTTGGTGGGCAGATCGACCATCGGGCCCGCGCCCAGACGGCAGCCGATGCCGTGGCGCTGGCCGGCGCCGGCGGGGGTGAGGACGCGGCCCGGATCATCGCCACCCACAACGGTGCACAGATCGAGTCGTTCGTGTTCAGGGACGGCGAGGTCGAGGTCGTCGTGCGGGTCGCCGATCGACGCGCCTCGGCGCGGGCTCGGCGGTCGTGGTGACCCCCGTGGGGTGGGGGAGCCACGCCTACACTCGGACCCGATGACCTTCGAGGACGACAGGGACCTGTTCGACTGGGACGACCTGTGGTCGCCGTCGCCCGAGCCCTCGTCCCAGTCCCGGGCGCCGTCATCCTCGCCGCCGCCGCCGCCGCCCTCCGCGCCGCTTCCGCCCCCGGCGCCGGACCCTGTCTTCTCCCTGCCCCCACCGCCGTCGTCCCGGCGTCCTCCTCCGCCGCGTCGGTCGACACCGAGGATGGTCAAGGCCAGGCAGGTGCAGCGAGTGGTGACCCGGATCGATCCGTGGGCGATGTTGCGGGTCGCTCTCTCGTTCTCCCTGTGTGTCTGGCTCATCGTGGTCGTCGCCGGGATCGTCATCTGGCAGGCCGCGGTGGTCACGGGGTCGATCGGCAACATCGAGGATTTCCTCGCCCAGCTCCTGGCCGAGAGTTCGTTCACCATCGACGGATTCCGGGTTCTGCAGGGATCGGTCATCGCCGGATTCGTCATCTTCGTGGCCGGCGCACTGTTCGCCGTGGTCACCACGGTGCTGTTCAACCTCATCGCCTCGGTCTTCGGTGGCCTGCGCCTGACGGTCGTCGAATTGGAGACCGCCGTCGGCGCGGACGACGCCTGAGCGGTTTCCTCCGTCTCCCGGTGGTCCGGTATGGTGCTGCCCCGGTCAGTCCGGGGCTATAGCTCAGTCGGTTAGAGCGCACCCCTGATAAGGGTGAGGTCGCTGGTTCGATTCCAGCTAGCCCCACGATGAAGGCGATGCGTCGGGCGTTCATGGCCATCGGTATGGGCGCACTGGTGGCGGCGGCATTGCGGCTGCGGGGCTCGGACGGTGTGCGACCGCAGTCCGGGGGATGGCGTGAACTCACCGGCCCCGACTTCGACTGACATGGACGTGGCCCGTCCGGTGGGGTCCTGAGGTGGCCCGCATCGGCGTGATCGGAGTGGGCGCGGTCGGCGCTCGTGTCGCCCGCCAACTGGTGTCGGTCGACGGTGACACCGTGGTGCTGCGCGATCCGGACCGGAACCGTCTTCGGTCGGTCGCCGCCAGTCTGGGTGAGCACGCGACGGTCGATGAACGAGGACTCACCGATCCACTCGACGTCGATCTCGTCGTCGTCGCCGGTCCCGGCCGCACCCAGGCGCGAACGGCCGCCGCCTTCGTTCGGCATGGTCGCTCCGTGGTGACGACCAGCGACGATCTCACCGATGTCCGGGCCCTGCTCGAACTCGATGCCGAGGCCCGCGGTCGCGAACTCACCGTGGCCGTCGGCGCCGGGTTCGCCCCCGGGCTCACCTGTGTGCTCGTCGCCCACGCCGCGTCCCGCTTCGATGAGGTGACCGAGATCCACGTGGCCAAGTCCGGTACCGGAGGTCCGGCCTGTGCTCGCCAGCATCATCGGGCCCTCGGCCGGGGTGCGGTCGACTGGCGCGACGGTGGCTGGGATGCCCGACCCGGTGGTTCCGGTCGTGAACTGTGCTGGTTCCCCGATCCCGTTGGTCCCAAGGACTGCTACCGGGCCGAACTGGCCGATGCCCTGGTGCTCGTGCCCGCCTTCCCTGCCGTGCGACGGGTGACGGCTCGGGTCTCGGCCACCCGGCGTGATCGACTCACCGCCCGGCTCCCGATGTTGTGGCCCACCGACCCCGAGGGAGGTCCGGGTGCGGTGCGGGTCGAGGTGCGCGGACGCATGGCCGGGGTGGGAACCACGATGGTGCTGGGGGCGATGGACCGTCCGGCGGTGGCGGCCGGAGCGGTGGCGGCCGTCACCGCCCAGCGGGTGCTCGACGGCAGCGCGGCACGCTCGGGCGCGGCCGGACTGGCCGAACTGTTCGTCCCCCGCATCGTCCTCGCCGACCTCGCCGCTCGGGGCGTGCGGGTGGCGGTCTTCGAGGGACCGGGCGGACACTGAGTCGGACGGCCCAGAAATATGGGCCGGGGTGACCACACATCACCGGTCCGGCGTCCCTAGGGTGACCCTTCCACCGTCGGTTCGACGGTGACTCCACCGGGCGGAGGAGGGTGGCCCTTCGTCCCTTGCAGTGGGAAGGGGCGGTATGCGCGGAGTGCACGAAGCGCGTGACACGGCCGAGCCGGGTGTCGATGGCCGGGATGCCACCGGGACTGTCGTGACGGATGTCGACATCACCCGGCTGGTCGAACGAGGACTCGACGTGGTGCCGGGGGTGGTGGCGTCGTTGGCGTCACGGTTCCCGCGACATGTCGATCGGGCCGAACTCGTTCGGGCCGGCACTGTGGGTGTGGTCGAGGCGGCGTGGCGGTTCGATCCGTCGAGGGGCGTGCCCTTCGAGCGGTATGCCGCCCGAAGGGTGCGGGGCGCAGTGCTCGACGCGGTGCGGGCCGAGGACTGGGTCCCCCGTTCGGTCCGGGCCGAGGCCCGTCGCATCGAGCTCGTCGAGTACGCGCTCACCGCCCGTCTCGGCCGTCGGCCGACGGCCGGTGAGATCGGCCGGGAACTCGAACTCTCGGCTGATCGGGTCGATCGGGTTCGAGCGGCAGCGGTCGCCGGACTGATCGATCGACTCGACGTCGATGGCGACGGGATCGCCCCCGCCGACGATCGTGATCCCGGACCGACGGCCGCCCTGGAACGAGCCGAACTGCTGGGGTACCTCCGTGACGCCCTCGATGGACTGACCGAACGCCACCGTCGGGTGGTCCTCGGCGTGTTCGTCGAAGGTCGTACCACCATCGAACTCGCGGTCGAACTCGGGGTGAGTCGCTCCCGGGTCAGCCAGTTGCGGGCCGAGGCGGTCGCCGACCTGCGTCGGCGGATCCTCGCCCGTTACGAACCCTCGCCGGCCGACTGACGACGGCGACGTCGTTGGCGCAGGAACAGCCCTCCGGCGCCGCCCGCGATGACGGCGCACACCAGCACGAACATCCACAGTCCTGCGGTCGATGACGGACTGCCGTCGCGGGTCACTGCGTCGGCGCCGATCACCGGACGGGTCGTGGTCGGTCCTGTCGGCATCGTCGTGACCGTCGTGCTCGCAGCGGAGGTCACGGGTGGTCGGGTGCTGTTGACCGGCACGACGATCGTCGGGGCCGGTCGTGTGGACTCGGTCCCGTCCGCCGTGGTGGGCGAGGCGATCCACGCCAACTCGGCTCCGTCGGTGCACTCCTGGATCGCCGGCATCGTGACGGTGGAACCGGCCGGTTCGCGCAGCACCATGGCGGCGGTGAACCGGGCACTCGTGCCATCCGGGATCGACCCACCGCTCCAGCGGATCTCCGTGCTCGACACCGTCGAGGTCCAGCCCGGCGGATCGGTCGCGGTGACGTTCCACGCCCCGCTCGGCACCTGCACCCGCAGACCGGTCGTCGGCCGACCCTCACACCCGTGCGAGAACGACCATGTCACCGCGGTCGAACCGTCCGGCCCGGCCTCGGCCCGGGCCGTGGTGTGGGCCGAGGCCATCGTCGCCGACGTCACCACCGCCACCGCAGCGAGTGAGAGGAGGGTGAACAGACGGAACGATGCGCGCATGGCCGCTCATGGTACGACCCGGACCTCGAAGGAGGTCCGCGACTCGGTGAACACGCCGGTCCGCGCGGCCACCGTCACCGTCCACGTTCCCGGCACGGAGAACTCGCGTCCCTCGTACTCGAAACGACCGGGGGAGAGGGCCGTGGTCTGTCGGGTGATGGGCGCGAGTCCTTCGGCCGGGAGTGAGAACTCGATCGTGAGGCTCGGTCCCACGTCGAGTGGTGCTCCCTGCGGATCGGTGTAGGTCACCGAAACGGTGTTCGCGCCCACTCTCGCCGGACGGGTCTCCAGGCGGACCGATCCCGCGTCGATGGGGCGAGTCGTGGTCACGCCGGACGACGCCGGCGGTACGTCTCGGGCCGGGGTCACGTTCGTCACGACGCCGGTGAGCACGAGGATCACGACGATGGCGGCAGCCTCCACCCGCACCGTCGTCAGCAGTCGACGGTGATGGCGCGCCGCGTCGGCCGGAGCGTCGTGCGTCGCGCCGACGAACGAGGGAACCAGCACCCGACGGTTCAACGCAGCGATGACCACCACCAGCGACGTGATCGCTGCCTTGGTGAGGATCAGTCGTCCCCACGTCGTCGACACCAGCGCACTCCACGAGGCGTCGGATCCGGCGATGGTAAGGGCGACACCGGCCACCACGAGGGCCAGCACCGTCCACAGGGCCAGTGCCGAGAACCGCCCCACGATCCGAGCCGATCCGGTCACATCCTCGGGACCGCGACCGGCCAGCACCATCCACAGACCGACCAGTCCACCCAGCCACACCGCGGCGGCGGTGGCGTGCACGGCGTCGGTGGACATCAGCAACCACGCCGGGGTGAACGCCGTGGCGTGACCCCAGAGGGCGAACGAGATCGTCACGGCGAGACCGCCGTACAGGGCGAGGACCCGACCGACGACCGGTGAGCCGAGATCGGTGGACAGGTGCACCACGGCCAGTCCCACGAACAGCACGGCCAGCGACAGGCCGAGATCACCGCGCAGGACCTGACGCAGTACGTCGGTGTCGGTCGATGCACCGGCGCCGCGACCGGTCAGCAGGGCGGACTGCGCGATCACCGCTCCGATGGCGGCGAGGAAGGCGACCATCGTCCCGATGCGTACGAAAGGGATCAATCTCCACCGGTCCTCGGCCCCGTCGTGCACGAACCGGAGGAAGAAGGCGACACCGGCGGCCGTCAATGCAGCCAGCAACAGCAGTGCCCGGGCCCCGTCGCCGACGATGTCCCACAGTCGATCGCTGCCGGTGTCGGCCAACGAGCGATCGAGTTCACCCGAGCCGACGCCGAACAGGAACGATCCGCTCACCGGATGACCGTCGGCCGAGAGCACCCTGTAGGTGACGACGTACGTCCCGTTCGGCAGGTCCGGACGCAGACCGGTCGAGACGACAGTGCCCTTGGCGTTGGCCGCATCATCATCGACCCGATCGCCGCGACCATCACGCACCACCAACCCACCGGCGCTGATCGTCACCGATTCGGTGAAGGTGACGCTCACTCGCGCAGGTGGGCTGGCCGACACCGAGTCGTCGATCGGATCGGTGGCCACGACGCTGGCGTGGGCGGCCGCCGTTCCCGTGCCCAGTGCCAGTACACCGAGAAGGGCCATCGCCTGCACGGCGAGCACCACGATCGCCGGTACCCACGTTCCTCGGAGTCGGAGCGACATCGGTCCCCGTTCGTCGCTGATTCGGCAAGACTGACGCGGTGCGTGATCGTAGGGCTGGAGCGACCGGTGGGTGACGACGTCGCGGTGGAGGCCGCGGATCTCGTCGTGGCCTACGGATCCCACACGGTGCTGTCGTCGGCGACCTTCACGGTGCCGAGCGGCAAGGTCACCTCGCTCGTCGGTCCCAACGGTGCCGGGAAGTCGAGTCTGCTCAACGCCATCGTCGGTCTCGTCGAGCCGACGACCGGATCGTTGTCGGTGCTGGGTGCTCCGGCGGCGAAGGTCCGACGCCGTGTCGCCTATGTGCTCCAGTCGGCCAAGGTCGATGAGCGACTACCGATCACCGTGCGCGAGACGGTCGTCATGGGCCGCTATGCCGCGCGCGGCGCCTTCGGTCGGCTCACCACCGAGGATCGTCGGGCCGTCGACCTGGTGCTCGATCGACTCGACATCGCCGATCTCGCCCGTCGACATCTCCACGAACTCTCCGGCGGACAACGCCAGCGGGTGTTCGTCGCGCAGGGTCTCGTCCAGGGCGCCGATCTCCTGCTGCTCGACGAACCGGTCACCGGACTCGACGTCGTGAGCCGCGGAGTCATCCTCGATGTCGTGGCCGCCGAACGGGCCGCCGGTCGCACGGTGATGATGACCACGCACGACCTGGCCGAGGCCTCCGGTACGGACCACGTGCTGTTGCTGGCCGGACGGGTCGTGGCCGCCGGCCCACCCGACGAGGTCCTCACCACCGACAACCTCGCCGCCGCCTACGGCGGCCGTATCCTGCGACTGTCCGACGGGATGGTCCTGATCGACGACCCGCACCACCATGCGCCGGGCCACGACCACGCACTGTGCGAGACCGATGACGAGCAGGTCCACCGTCACTGACTTCACGGTGACGGTCGGTCACCCGATCGAATCGGTTCAGCCGGCCAGCGCCTCGATCACCGCATCGTGCACGAGTCCGTTGGTGGCCACGGCGGACACGCGGCCCGAACCGTCGAGCGGCACCGTCGAGCCGTCGGTGGCCGTGAATCGTCCGCCCGCCTCGCTCATGATCACGGGCATGGGGGCCACGTCCCACAGTGAGACCTCGGGATCGACCATGGCATCGATGGCCCCGCACGCCACCATGGCGTATCCGTACCCATCGCCCCATGTGCGCAGCTGGAAGCCGGCTCGTTTGGCGCCGAGCAGCATCGGTTCGGGCCAGTTGGAGAAGCCACTGGACGACAGCACGCAGTCGGTGGCCGCCGTTCGTGCGCTCACCCGCACCGGCACACCGTCGCGGAAGCATCCCAGACCCCGTCCGGCATACACGGTGATGCCCACCGCCGGCAGGTTGATCACACCGATCAACGGACCGTGCTCGTCGAGGATGGCGAGGAGGTTCGAGTACAGCGGCACGCCGCGGGCGAAGGCCTTCGTGCCGTCGATCGGGTCGACGATCCAGATCCGCCCGCTCGTCCCGATGTGGTCGTCTTCCTCCTCCCCCCGGATCGTGTCGTCCGGGTGGGCGGTCGCCAGACGTGCACGGACCAGTCGCTCCGCAGCCCGGTCGGCTTCGGTCACGGGCGTTCCGTCGGACTTGGTGTCGATGGCGAGGTCGGGACGGTCGAACCACTGCAGCGTCAGCGTGCCCGCCGCCCGCAGGATGTCGACGGCCTCGTCGAGCAGTGCCGGGTCGGCGGCGGGCGCGGTGCTCATGTCGTCATCGTGACACGTGCCGGCCCGGCGAGAGGTCAGGTCCGGGCGCCGAGATCGCGCAGTTGGTCCCACCACGCCGCGGCCACGACCGATCCGACGACACCGGCGGCGAGGTCACCGGGCATCGTGAACTCCATCACGTGCAACGAGCCGTCGATGGTCAACTTGAGCCGCGGGCGACCGAGGGTGGGTCGCGCACCCATGACGATCTGGTCCGGGCGTACATCGAACGCCGTCGTCCCCGACAACGGATCGGTCACCGGCCCCTTGCGCGAGCGCGTCTCGGATTCGAAGGTGAACGACAGCCGACCGCCGGCGAACGACAGCACACCGCGACGACGGCCGCGCTCACGGTCATCGGGCGCGCGGGTGGCGGCCACGTCCACCGGGTCCTCGTCGGTCGTGGCCCGTTCCAGTCGTCCGGGAGCCAACGCGCCGGACACGGCCACGTCCCCACGCACCACCTGCACGGTGTTGCTGATCACCAGCGCACCGATCACCACCAAGGGCAGGAGGGCCACTGCCGGTCCGCCGGCCGACAACCAGAACACCAGCACGAGGGCGAATCCCCACCAGGCGACCAGCACGATGTTGCGTCGGGCCCGGGCCCGGGCCCGGGTCGGGTTCTCGTCGGGGGTGTGCAGTCGCGCCATTCAACCGGCTCCCAGTTCGCGCAACTGGGCGTACCACTCGCCGACCACCGTCGGGCCCACGAACGATGCCCCGAGGTCGTAGGCGGCGAAGAACCGAACCGAGTGGTTGGCCCCGCCGATGACGAGATCGATTTGAGGACGGAAGAAGGTGGGTGGCGACACGAAACCGACACGGTCGATCGTGGTGTCGAATCGGATCACCTCGTCGACGTCCTCGAACCGGAGTCGGGTGCCGTCGCACACCAGCCACCCGCGTCGCGTGGGTTCGCCTCGGGCGCGCAGCCCTGTCGACCACAGTCCGTTCACCGCCACTGGCGCATCGGGGGTGGCGGCGGCCAACTCACCGCGGTGGAGGGTCTCGGCATCGGGCCCATCGGGTCGGCGTGACTCGCGCACACTGGCCAGCAGCATCACGGTGAACGCCACGGCGGGCACGGCGAACAGGAACGATCCGAAGCCGACGGGAACGATGAAGAACATCAGGATGAACACCCAGATCGACACCATCGTCCACACGCGCAGTCGCTTCACGTGGGCCGGGGCGTCGGGTCGATCGGGCCCGAATCGCAGGCGCAGTCGTCGCTCACTGGTCATGTCGACCCTTCCCCGAAGCGCATCACGTCCGGCTTCGGTCGCTCGCTGTCCGGAGCCTCACTCGTCGGCCAGCCGAGGTACACGATCCCCACCACCCGGTCGGTCGGGTCGAAGGCGCACACCTGGCGCACTTCGCTCGATTCGACCGCTGCGCCGGTCGACCACAGCGAGGCCAGACCCGCGGCGGTCGCGCCCAGCAGCAGCGTCTGCAGAGCTGCGCTCACC
>VERC01000261.1 GCA_018882825.1 Acidimicrobiia bacterium
GGTCTGCAGGAACGGTCGCTCCATCCCGAGCTCGATCCCGCCGCCTACGGACTCACCATCTGGGACCTCGATCGCGAGTTCCTCGTGCGCGGGATGGCCGGGCGCGAACGGATGACCCTGGGCGAGATCCTCGACGTCCTGCGCTCCGCCTACTGCCGCACGGTGGGCATCGAGTACATGCACATCCAGGATCCGGAGCAGAAGCGATGGATCCAGGAACGTGTCGAGGGCGTGGCCCGCACCACCACCCCGGAGGAACAGCGCCACATCCTCGAGCGACTCAACGCGGCCGAAGCCCTCGAACGCTTCCTCGCCACCAAGTACCTCGGGCAGAAGCGATTCGGACTCGAGGGTGGCGAGTCGGCCATCCCCCTGCTCGACTCCGTGCTCTCGTCGGCCGCCGACTCGCACCTCGACAGCGTGGTGCTGGGCATGGCCCATCGAGGCCGCCTCAACGTGCTGGTGAACATCGTGGGCAAGTCCTACGAGCAGTTGTTCACCGAGTTCGAGGGGAACATCGATCCCGAATCCATCCAGGGCTCGGGAGACGTGAAGTACCACCTCGGCCAGACCGGTCTCTTCACCAGTCCGGCGGGGAACACCATCCCCGTGACACTGGCCGCCAATCCCTCACACCTCGAGGCCGTCGACCCGGTGGTCGTGGGCATGGCCCGAGCCAAGATGGATCGCATCGAACCGCCGGGTTCCTATCCGGTGCTGCCGGTACTGGTGCACGGTGACGCCGCCTTCGCCGGCCAGGGCGTGGTGGCCGAGACGCTGAATCTCTCCGGCATCACGGGTTACCGGGTGGGCGGCACGATCCATCTGATCATCAACAATCAGGTCGGCTTCACCACCAATCCGTCGGCCGCCCGGTCCTCGGTGTACTCGACCGATGTGGCCAAGATGGTCCAGGCACCGATCTTCCACGTGAACGGCGACGATCCGGAGGCGTGCGTGCGAGTGGCCCGCCTGGCCTTCGACTACCGCCAGACGTTCAATCGCGACGTCGTCATCGACATGGTGTGCTACCGCCGCCACGGTCACAACGAGGGCGATGATCCGAGCTACACGCAACCGCTGATGTACCGCCTCATCGACGAGCGGCGATCGATCCGCAAGCTCTACACCGAGGCGCTGATGCGACGGGGCGACATCTCGCTCGAGGCCGCCGAGGCGGCGCTCGAGGACTTCCAGCAGCGTCTCCAGTCCGCGCTCGACGAGACGCGCGCCCATGCACCGCCGCCCATCGTCTCCGTTCCCGAGCGTCGCTTCGCCGGCGTGCTCCCCCATGTCGACACCGGTGTGCCCCGCGCCGTGCTCGACGAGGTCCTCGACGCCATGGAGACGGTGCCGGAGGGCTTCACCACCCATCCGAAGCTGGCCAACCAGTTCGCGGCCCGTCGCAAGATGTTCTCCACCGACGGGGAGGTGGACTGGGCGCTGGCCGAGGCCTTCGCCTTCGGCACGCTGCTCCACGAGGGCACCTCGGTGCGCGTCTCGGGCGAGGACTCCCGGCGAGGCACCTTCTCGCACCGTCATGCCGCCCTGGTCGACTACGAGACCGGTGACGTCACCATCCCCCTGGCCAACGCCGCCCGGGACGGGGCCCGCTTCTGGATCTACGACTCGGAACTGTCGGAGTTCGCGGTGCTCGGCTACGAGTACGGCTATTCCGTGGAGAACACCGACGCGCTCGTGGTGTGGGAGGCGCAGTTCGGCGACTTCATGAACGGCGCACAGGTCATCATCGACCAGTTCATCGTCGCCGCCGAGGACAAGTGGAACCAACGTTCCGGTCTGGTGATGCTGCTCCCCCACGGCTACGAGGGCCAGGGTCCGGAGCACTCCTCGGCCCGCATCGAGCGCTTCCTCACCCTGTCGGCCGGCGACAACATCCAGGTGTGCAACGCCACCACGGCGGCGCAGTTGTTCCACCTTCTCCGTCGACAGATGCGACGCGAGGTGCGCAAGCCGCTCATCGTGTTCACGCCCAAGTCGTTGTTGCGGGCCAAGAGCACTCGCAGTCCGGTGGAGGACCTCGTCCACGGATCGTTCCAGGAGATCCTCGACGATCCCGGCGTCGCCGATCCGGCCACGATCCGTCGGATCGTCTTCGCCTCCGGCAAGATCGGGGTCGAGGCCCGCACCGAGCGCGATGCGCGTCAGGCACCCGTGGCCGTGGTCAGCGTCGAGCAGCTCTATCCGTGGCCGTTCGACGACGTGGCCCGGATCATCGACCGGTACTCCAATGCCGACGAGATCGTGTGGCTGCAGGAGGAACCCGAGAACATGGGGGCCTGGAACCACATCAAGGGGAACCTCTACGGCGTCCACGGTGAGACGCACGACATCCGGCGGGCCAGCCGTCGGGAATCGGCCAGTCCGGCCGCCGGCGCCTCGGCCATCCATGCCGCCGAGGCCCGGGAACTGCTCGAAGAGGCACTGGGCGGGATCTGAGCCCGCTCGTCCGGCTCAGGAACGCGACGTCAACAGGTCGTCGGCCACCACCTCGAACATCTCCACCGACAGCCCCAGCGACTCGGTGTCGATGCGCTCGTCGTCGCCGTGGAACATCGTGCCGAATCGCTCGAACGACAGTCTCTCGCTGAACAGACCGAAGCCATAGGCAACGCTGTCGCGACGGCGGAAGAACCGGGCATCGGTGGCACCCACGGTGAGGAACGGCACGGTCTCCGACTCCGGGTACCACCGCTTGGTGACCCGCGACAGCGTGTCCCACAGTGGCGTCTCGATCGGTGACTGACTGGAGGGATCGTCGAGGAGCGTCTCGATCGTGACGGCGTCGGCCAGATCCCCGAGGGCGAGTCGGAGTTCGGCGAGCACCTCGGCCGTGCCATGACCGGGCAGTGTCCTGATGTCGATGTCCAACTCCACCGCGTCGGGGATCACGTTGATCTTGGTGCCCGCCCGCAACATCGTCGGCGCGTAGGTGTTGTGCGTGCACGCGTGGAACTGACGAGCCATGCTCAACGGCAACATTCCCAGCGCATCATCGAGACCGTCCTCGCTGAGCAGTGGGCCGGTTATCTCGTCGGGATAACCCATCGATCCGATGAACCGACGCCAGATCTCGTGGATGTGGGTGGCGGGTTCGAAATCGGCGACGCGGCGCACCACCTCGGCCGCGGTCACCAGCGCGTTGTCGGTGCGATAGGGCTGGGAGGCATGACCTGCCGTGCCGCCGATCCGCAACCGCACCGCGTGCAGACCCTTTTCACCCACCAGGACCGGGAGTTTGAGCCCCGTCGGGCTCGGCAGGGGGATGCCTCCCGAC
>VERC01000029.1 GCA_018882825.1 Acidimicrobiia bacterium
GCACATGCCGATCACACCGGGACCACCGTGGGTGCCGATGACGGCACCGATCTTCCCGGTGCGGATCGTGTCGCGTGGATGGCGCTCGGCGATCATGTCGAGGAACTCGTCGTAATCGGCGGCCCCGCCATGGAGGATCGACAACTTCTCCACCACGGGCTCGGCGAACAACGTGTCGCGCAACCACTCGAGTGAGCGTCGACGCGTGCGCTGCTTGCCCGCCTCTTCCACGGCCCCGTCGCCGATGTGGATGAGGGGCTTGACCGAGAGCATCGAACCGAGCAGGGCCTTCGCACTCCCGATCCGTCCGCCCTTCTTGAGGTTCTCGAGGGTGTCGAGGGCGCCGTAGATCTCGGTGCGTCCGATCATCGAGTCGACCAGAGCGACGACGGCGTCGGCATCGGCGCCGTTGCGGGCGGCGGCGGCGGCCTCCAGCACCATCGTGCCGAGCCCCCCGGTGAGTGACCGACTGTCGATCACCCGGACGTCGATGTCCCCGGCCACGGCGGTGGCGGCGTTGCGGGCCGACTGGACGGTGGCCGAGAGCTCACCCGAGAGGTTGATGCACACCACGGCGGTGGCACCCACGGCCGCTGCTCCCCGGAAGGCCTGCTCGAATCGGCCGGGCGACGGTGCGGCGGTCTCCGGCAGCAGTCCGGTGCTGGCCATCTTCGAATAGAACTCGTCGACGCCGAGCTCCTCCCGATCGATGAACTCCTCGGCTCCGAAACGTATCGACAGTGGAACGACGCCGATCCCGTTGGCCGTGGTCTCCTCGTCGGTCAGATCGCAGGAACTGTCCGTCACGATGTGGACGCCGGTCATGGTGCTCCCCTTCGTCGGCGATTGCGCAGAGCGTACTCAGATGACCTCGTCGGGGTTCGCCGACGACTCGACGTCGACCAGCGACCGGGCCCGACGGGTGTGGCGGAAGTGTCGGATCCACCAGACGGCGAGGAACAGTCCGGCGCCGACCGACAGGACGAGTCCCCAGCCGGAGATGGCCGTCGATCGGACATCGACCCGGCTGCTGGTGACCGGGAGGATCCCGTCGGCCGAGGCGATCGACACCTGCATGGGGAAGGCTCCCGACGCCCGGGCGGTGACCCGTATCGACGCTCGGGTCGAACCCGGGGCGAGAACCAGATCGAGTGTCGGTCCATCGGGGAAGTCGAGCTTCGGACTGCTCAGCGTCACCCGTACATGTGCCTCGCCCGGTAACGAGTTGTCGATGCTCAGAGGAATGTCACCGCTGCGCGAGGTCAGGTTCACACTCTGGGTCGAGGGCATCGTGATCGAACCCGACAACGACCGGATCGAACGTTCGGCGCCGGCCAGCACGGTCAGCCGGGCATCGGTGGAGAGTGAGCGGGCCGCCGAGGCCAGGATCGTCCGGTCGATCGGCTCCACGAGACCGGGCGCATCGGGCAGGAGCGACCGGGCGCCGCGCAGGTCCCAACGGGCCTGTTCCAGTGCGGCCCCGTACGTACCGAGGGCGGGGGGATCCTCGGCGGTCCATGGACGCAGGATGGGGCCGTTGCGATCGGTGGCCGTCGACGTGGTGGCGAACAGACTGGCGAGCGTCGTCGGGGCCAGCACGGCCGCGCCGATCGATCCGCTCCCGCTCCCGTCGCTCAGGGCCAGTCCCCGCAGGAATTCGGCCAGCGCCAGCGGCGAAGTGCGTGCCGGGAGGGCGAGGGCCACACCTCGGCCCGGCTCCGGCTGCTCGAAGTGCACCATGGCCAGCGATCCCAGCGCCCGGTGGGCGGCGAGGATCGGGTCGGCGACGAAGGCGAAGGGGACGGCGGCGATGTCGTCGGCGGCCATGGCGGCGACGCGACGTCCGTCGGCGGCGGCGATGGCGAACTGCTGGGTGAGGGCCCCGCCGTCAACGGGCGAACGGACCTGGGACGATCCGAGCACGACGGCTCGCGCGCCACGATCCAGGGTGAGATCGAGGGCCTGCGGCGACGTGGCGCCATCGATGACGGCGATGGATGTGTCGGGAGTGACGCGCAATGTCGAGGTGAGCGTCTCGATCCCGAGGCGGTACTCGTCGACCACCAGCGAACCCTGACCGCCGGCCAACAGCGATCCCGGATCGATCGGCACCCAGGGTGTGGCCAGGACCGGGCGACCGGCCAGGGCGGTGGAGACGGCGGCGACGGATCCCTTCAATTCCGTCAGGACGAACGGTGTCGGTGCGAGGGTCAACGCGGGTGCGGCCGGATCGGCCACGGCGGCGAGCACGCCACGCGCCCGCTCGGCATCGGCGGTCGAGAGGGTCAGTTCGCCGTCGTAGGCGACGGTCGGTTCGGCCTCGACAGTGACGATCGTGCCCACCGACAGTGCGGACGTGCGATCGCCGTCGGCGGGCAGCCGAACGATCTGCGTGAACAGTCGATCGAGCGAGCGGCCGTCGGCACCCGTGACCTCGACGACCACCGGGTACACGCCGGCGTTGGAGAGCACGGCACCACCGGTCGGGGCCGGCCAGACCGGCGAGATCGGCAGGTCGATGCCGACGGCGCCGGAAGGCGCCGGGGCGGCGATCTGAGGGGTGGTCGCCACCGTGGGTCCCAGACCATCCCCGAGAAGTGCCCGATCGAGACGCGCCCGAGTGGGCACCTGCGCGTACACGGTGAGGGCGATCCGTGCCCCGGCGGGCAGCCCTCGCGTGGCCAGTTCGATCCGGAAGGTGCCGGTGGGCCCGACGAACGGCGTCTGGCGGACCATCGTCAACGACGACGTACCCGTCGACGTCTGTGCCGTGGCAGAACGCAGTCCCGACGGCAACACCATCACGAGCGCGCTCATGGCCGCAACCATCAGGAGCACCGATCGACGACCCGCGGACACGAACGTCATGGCGACGCCGCAGTCAGGTCGAGTCCGAGCACGGCCAGTCCGGTGGGCTCGTCGACGAATCCGAGCCGGTGGTAGAGGCGCAGCGCCCCGATGTTCGTCTCCTGGGTGTTGACCAGCACCGAGGTGCCGTGTCGTCGAGCGCACCAGTCGAGCGCGTCACCCACCAACGCCGTCCCGATGCCCCGGCCATGGAACTCCGGATGCACGGCCAGTCGTTGGAGGTAGCCGAGCCGGCCGGCCATGCCGGTCACGTGGTACCCCACGATCCGGTCGTCGATCTCCGCCACCGTGAACCGGGCTCGGGGCGTGGCCCGTCGGGCATCATCGAGCCCCGCCCGGTCGAAGCGCCAGAAGGAGTCGAAGGCGAGACCGTCGAGCACCAGTACGGCCCGCACGTCGGTGCGATGGGCGCGGCGCAACTGCACGCCGTCGACCCGTGGATCCGGTCGCCCTCGCAGGTCGTGTCCGAGCAGGTGCAGTCGCTCGTGCACATGGAAGCCGTGTTCGAGGAACACCTCCTGCTCGACCCACGACAACGCTGGAGTGAGGATCGAGTCGTACCCCTGTCCCGTGACCTCGATGACGGCCCGCGCCACGGCCATCGGGCTCGGGGTCGTCCCGGGAACGGGACTGACGAGGGCGACCGCGGGATCGCCCCGCCATGGTCCGATCCGGAGACGGTCCTGGCGTCCGGTGGCGGTGAGGGTTCGTCGCATGGGCGCGCTGAGCCTAGGGGCGACCGCTCCGGGTCTCCCTGACGGGCACCGGTAGCCTCCCGCCGGTGATCCCCGACCGTCTCCGCCCCATCCTCGAGCGCACGGCCCCTCTGGCCGAGCGGTTCTCTGCGTCCGGCCGGCGGATCTACCTCGTCGGTGGGGTGGTCCGGGATCTGCTGCTGGGTTCGGAACTGGTGGAGGGCAATGACATCGACCTGACCACCGACGCGCCGCCGTCCGAGACCAAGGCCCTCGTGGCGGGCTGGGCCGATGCGGTGTGGACCCAGGGTGAACGGTTCGGCACGATCGGCTGTCGGGTCGACGGCTGGACGTTCGAGATCACCACTCACCGGGCCGAGGCCTACGACCCCGACTCGCGCAAGCCCACGGTCAGCTTCGCCGATGCGGTCGACGTCGATCTGTCGCGACGTGACTTCACGGTGAACGCGATGGCGTTGTCGTTGCCCGACCCCGAACTGTTCGATCCGTTCGGTGGCGCCGCCGACCTTGCCGCATCGCGATTGCGCACGCCACTTTCACCCGAGGAGTCGTTCTCCGACGATCCACTGCGCATGCTGCGCGCCGCGCGCTTCATCGCCGGCTACGGACTCGAGCCCGACGAAGAACTCGTTCGGGCCGTGAAGACGATGCGCGGTCGACTCGCCATCGTGTCGGCCGAGCGCATCCGCGACGAGTTCGACAAGTTGATGGTCGTCGACGATCCGACGAAGGGACTGTGGTTCCTCGTCGACACCGGACTCATCGACGAGTTCCTTCCCGAGTTCGCGCGCATGCGACTCGAACAGGATCCGATCCATCGCCACAAGGATGTGCTCACCCACACCATCGCCGTGGTGGCCAAGACGAGACCCGAACGTCTCGTACGACTGGCGGCGCTCTATCACGACGTCGGCAAGCCCCGTACGCGTGCCATCGGGGATGGCGGCGTGTCGTTCCATCATCACGAGGTCGTCGGTGCCCGCATGACCCGTGAGCGGATGCGTGCCCTCAAGTACTCGGGTAACGATGTCGAGGCCGTGAGCCGTCTGGTCTTCCTCCACCTGCGGTTCCACACCTACAAGATGGGATGGACCGACTCGGCGGTGCGGCGGTACGTGCGTGACGCCGACGATCTGCTCGACGAGTTGATCGAGTTGACGCGGTGTGACTGCACGACCCGCAACGAACGCAAGGCTCGTGAACTCTCTCGACGGATGGACGAACTCGAGGCGCGCATCGCCGATCTGCAGGCCCGGGAGGAACTGGCGGCCATCCGTCCGGATCTCGACGGGACCCAGGTGATGGAGCGTCTGGGACTCCCGCCCGGGCGGGAGGTCGGTGCCGCGTTGGAGTTCCTGTTGGAACTGCGACTCGACGAGGGTCCGCTGGGCACCGACGAGGCGGGGCGTCGGCTCGATGAGTGGTGGGCCTCCCGGACGGCCGGGTCGGACACCTGAGTCAGACCCCGTCCTTCTTCCCGCGCACCAGCAGGGTGCCGGGGAGGAGTGCGGTGTCACCCATCGGTTCCAGAAGTGTGTCGATCCTGAAGTTGGCCCGGTGGAACGCGGCGAAGATCTCGGCGATCGATCGCGAGTGGATCCGGAGGTCACCGAGCGCGAGCGGCTGTTGGTCGCCGTACCGACGGATGATGCGAGGTCCGGCGAACGATTCGGGTTCGACTGCGAGCGAGATGGGGTGGGGGAACGAGGCCACCAGACCACCCGATGTCCGTAGAACCCGGTTCACCTGACGAAGCGTTCGATCGAGATCGTCGACACGACCGAGGGTGTAGACGGAGATCGCCGTGTCGATGGTGTCAGCCCGGATGAAGGCGAGGTCGGCCAGGTCGCCCTGGTGCACTTCGATCTTCGTCTCGTGGGTCTCGGCCAATCGTCGGGCGGCATCGATGCGCTCGACGTCCCCGTCGACGGCGATCACGCGTGCGCCGGCGCGGGCCAGGGCCACGGCGTTGTGTCCGAGCCCGACGCCGAGCAGCAGCACTCGTTTCCCCGACGGAGTGCCGAGGAGCCGCAGCACGTCGTCACCGGGAACCCCGGGGCCCCATGTCACGGTGTCGAGCGGGAGTTCGGCGCGTCCGGGAAACGCCGCGTGTGCGGACACGCCGGAGTTGAGTGGGCCGACATCGGTCACCGCGAGAGTCTCCCGCGTCGAACGTTGCAGGGGGTGGACCACTTCGCAGAGCCGCGTCGCTAGCCTCGCCCCGATGGACGACACGGCCCGTCCCTTCCGCGGTGCTCCGAGTGGCACTGCCGGCGAGATCGACTACCGGTTGGCGCGCCGTCATCTCGTCGCCGAGTACGAACGAGGCCGTCTGGCCCGCAGCGAAGTGTGTGATGCGCACCCCGAACTCGTGCGTGCTGCCCGCGAGGTCGGGACCCCCACCTCCGAGCGGTGTCCGATCTGCACCGAGCACGATCTCGTGCTCGTCTCCTACGTGTTCGGTCCGAAGTTGCCGGCCTTCGGACGTTGTGTCACCACCGCCAAGGAACTGCGGGCCTTCACCCGGCAGAAGACGGGTTCCTACGTCTGTTACGTGGTCGAGGTGTGCCCCGCGTGCCATTGGAACCATCTGGCCCGTACCTTCTCCCTGAATCCGGCCCGCTCGGCCTGAAACCCCCACATGTCCCCTCGTCCCCGCGGCGCAGCCGCGTCCGGACGGCGATCGTCACGGGCCCGCACCGGCCCTGACGGTGTCCGTCGTTCCCTCCTCTGGCGTCATCGCCGGGGGCTCTTCGCCGCGGGCCTCCTCGCCGTGGTGGTGGCCACCGGCGTCGGCTTCGTCCTCGTCCAGGTCCCGCTTCCCGACAGTGATCCCCCGTTGGTCCAGACGACGTTCGTGTGTGCCTCGGACGTCGACGCCGGTTGTGACGCGGCCAATTCCATCGCCCAACTCTCCGGTGGGGTCGATCGGACGACAGTCGACGCGTCACGGATCCCTCCGGTGCTCGTCGACGCGGTGCTGGCCGCCGAGGACCGCACCTTCTTCGAGCATGGGGGCGTCGATCCCGCCGGCATCGTCCGGGCGCTGTGGACGAACCTCCGT
Organism: Acidimicrobiia bacterium; assembly: GCA_018882825.1. Lineage (GTDB taxonomy): Bacteria > Actinomycetota > Acidimicrobiia > Acidimicrobiales > Acidimicrobilacustridaceae > Acidimicrobilacustris. The sequence continues at coordinate 6,649 of VERC01000029.1, forward strand.
GCCGGTGGGGTGTCGCAGGGCGGATCGACCATCACCCAGCAGTACGTCAAGAACGTCTACCTGACCAGTGAACGGTCGATCACCCGCAAGATCCGCGAGGCGGCGCTCGCCGTGCGGATCGAACGCGACATCCCCAAGAGCGAGATCCTCACCCGCTACCTCAACACGATCTACCTCGGCCGGGGCGCCTACGGGGTGGAGGCGGCCTCGCGCGCCTATTTCGGTCGGAGTGTCGACCAGTTGACCGTGGCGCAGGCGGCGTTCCTCGCCGGGATCATCCGTTCGCCCGAGTCGATGGATCCCCGACTGCCCGACAACGATCCCCGTGCGGCCGCGGCGCGTCAGCGTGCCACCACTCGCCGCGCCCAGGTGCTCGATGCCATGGTCGAGACCGGCGCCATCACCCGATCGGATGCCGACGCGGCCAGGCAGGTGGGGTGGGACGACGTCCAGGTGCGATCGACGCGCAACTCCTTCGGTGTCGTGTCCCATCCCGAGTGGGGGACGTCGTACTTCGTCGACTACGTCCGTCATTGGCTCGGCACGAACGGCTTCACCGATGCGCAGATCTACGGCGGGGGACTGCGTGTGTACACCACGCTCGACCTCGCCGATCAACGCGCTGCAGCCGAGGCCGTCACCGGGACGCTCGACCGTCCCGGTGATCCGGCGGCCGCGATCGTCTCGGTCGACGAGGTCGGCGCAGTGAGGGCCATGATCGGCGGCTTCGACTTCGATGGGACCGGTCCGTACTCGAAGGTGAATCTCGCCGTCGGCACCGAAGGAGGGGGTGCGGGCCGCCAGACCGGGTCGGCGTTCAAGGCCTTCACCCTGGCCGAGGCCCTGAAGCAGGGGATCTCCATCCACGAACAGTTCGATGCGCCGGCCCGCATCGTCATCCCCAGGGCCGATGGCGGTCGCGACTGGAGCGTGGGCAACTACTCCGACGCGGGGCTCGGGCAACTCGACCTGCTGACGGCCACGATGCAGTCGTCGAACACGGCCTACGCGCAGTTGATGTTGCGAGTCGGGCCGCGCAACGTGGCCGACCTGGCGACGAAGATGGGCATCACGGCGCCCCTGAGCCCGGTCCCGGCACTGACCCTCGGCACCGGCGAGGTGTCGGTGTACGACATGGCGTCGGCGTACTCCACCCTGGCCCGGGGAGGTGAGTACATCGCCCCGACCGTCGTCACCAAGGTCACCGACGCCAAGGGCAACGTGCTCTTCGAGTACCGACCGGTCCGGCGGCGCGTGCTCGAGCCCAAGGTGGCAGCCGGTGTCGGGTACGTCCTGCATCAGGTGGTCGAGGGCGGCACCGCCACGGGCTCCCGCATCCCGGTGCCGTCGGCGGGCAAGACGGGGACCACCGAGAACAACCGGGATGCGTGGTTCGTCGGCTACACGTGTCGGTTGACCACCGCCGTATGGGTCGGGTACCCGGACGGCACCTTCATGCGCAACGTGCACGGCATCTCGGTGACGGGGGGCTCCTTCCCGGCCACCATCTGGCGCCGCTACATGTCGGTGGCCACCAGGGGGGAGCGGTCCTGCTCCTTCGACTACCCGGCCGATCTGGGCACGACGACCACCTCTTCGTCCACCACCACCTCCACCTCGTCGACGACCACGTCCAGCTCGGTGTCGACCACCTCGACCACCTCCACCACCTCGTCGACCACGTCGACCACCTCGACCTCCACCACGACGACCGTCGTGCCCGGGACCCGATGAGCGATGTTGGTCGCTGCCGGCGGCGGCGGATAGCGTTCGTTCACCGCCGGTAGCCGTGGGGCACTGGACGGATCAGGAGGCTTCGATGGCCGCACGCTCGACCGTTCCCTCGGTCCGGGGCCGCAAGGTCCGGCGCGGGGACGTTCCCTTGGTGATGGTGACCGCCTATGACGCGCCCAGCGCCCGGATGGTCGACGCCGCTGGCGTCGACATCATCCTCGTCGGCGATTCGGTGGCGATGGTGGTGCTCGGCCACGACGACACCCTCCAGGTGACGGTGGCCGACATGGCCCATCACACCGCGGCCGTGGCCCGGGCCACGCCGTCTTCCCTCGTCGTGACCGACATGCCGTGGCTCAGTTACCACGTGTCGGTGGCCGACACCGTCACCAATGCGGCGGCGCTGGTGCGGGCCGGTGCCGAAGCGGTGAAGGTCGAGGGTGGCCGCAAGCGCGTGCCCATGATCGAGGCACTCGTCGATGCCGAGATCCCGGTGATGGGGCACATCGGTCTCACTCCGCAGTCGGTGAACGCCATGGGTGGGTTCAAGGTGCAGGGTCGTCGACAGGACGCGGCCCTGGCGCTGGTCGACGACGCCCGGGCGCTGGAGGCGGCGGGATGCTTCTCGATCGTGATCGAGGGTGTCCCCGACGAGGTGGGTCGGATGATCACCGATGCCGTCGACGTCCCGACCATCGGCATCGGTGCCGGTGCGGGCTGCGATGGTCAGGTGCTCGTCTTCCACGATGTCCTGGGTCTCGAGGAGAGGGTCACGCCGAAGTTCGTGCGTCGGTACGCCGAGTTGTCGACGGAGGCCGTCCGTGGCTTGAGTCGGTTCGCGGAGGATGTGCGCACCGGTGCCTTCCCGACGGAGGCCGAGAGCTACTCCGCCACGCGTACCGACCCGGCGTCGATGCGCGGGCTCTACGGCAGCGCCGCGCCCGTCGACTGAGCGATGGTCCGTCGGGCGGGGCCGGTCGCCGTCCTGCTCGCACTCCTCCTCATCGGTTGCGGTTCGAGCGGGTCGGCAGCATCGAGCACGGAACAGCGATTGCAGGAGGCAGGGTTCGGTTGTCGGACCCTCACCGTCACCGGTGAGGGTCGAGCGCCACGCGCCGACTGCGTGTGGGTCGCCGACACACCGGCGCTGCAGGGTCGCGGCCTCATGGGTGTCGACGATCCCGGGCTCGGCGGCCGCCCGGGCATGGCCTTCGTCTTCGATCCTCCGGTCGAGGCGTCGTTCTGGATGAAGGACACCCCCCTCCCCCTGACGCTGGTGTGGGTGGGGAAGGACGGTCGGGTGCTCGGAACGCGGGACCTGGAGCCCTGCTCGGCCACCTCGGGTTCGGTCTGCACACCGGTGTCACCGCCCGGACCGCTCTCCATGGCCATCGAGGTCCCCCGGGGGCGGGCTCCCGCACTGGGGCTCGTCCCGGGTGCGAGCGTCTCCCTCGGCGCGCCCTGCTGAGTCGGTCCTCGCCGTCGGACCCGCCGCCGGTCCGACGGCCCGGGTCGCACCGCACTTGGGTCGGAGAGCGTCGGTCCGGTAGGTTGCCGGTTCCAATCAAGCCCTGCCCCGAGCGTTCGGGGCTCCGGTTCCCGTCGAGACGGCCCGGATCCAGAGGGAGGTGAGGCGCTCCATGCGGGCGTACGAACTCATGATCATCTTCGACGGCGACGTCGAGGACACTGCGGTGAACGCGCAACTGGCGGCGGTCAACGCTCTCGTCGAGGCCGGTGGTGGCACCGTGGCCAAGACCGAACGGTGGGGTCGTCGGCGTTTCGCCTACGAGATCAACCACAAGTGGGAAGGCATCTACGTCATCCTCGAGATCTCGACCAGCGGTCGCGATCTCCACGAGGTGGAGCGGGTGCTGCATCTCGCGGACGAGGTCGTCCGCCACAAGGTCATCCGTCTGCCCGACAAGGAGGCCGCTCGTCGCGGTCTGTTGGGCAGCGTCAGCCCGGCCACCGCCGGGTAACGGGAGGTCCCCATGGCACCAGGCAATTCCGTCACGCTCGTCGGCAACTGCACGCGTGATCCCGAACTCCGATTCACCTCCAGCGGTCAGGCGGTGGCCACCTTCGGTCTCGCCGTGAATCGCCGGTGGCAGAACCGCCAGACCAACGAATGGGAGGAGCAGGTCTCCTTCTTCGACGTCACGGTGTGGCAGCAGATGGCCGAGAACGTGGCCGAGTCCGTCACCAAGGGCACTCGCGTGGTGGTCACCGGTCGTCTCGACCAGCGCTCTTGGGAGACCCAGGACGGCGACAAGCGTTCGAAGATCGAGGTCGTGGCCGATGAAGTCGCGCCCAGTCTCCGCTACGCGACCGCGCAGATCGTGCGCAACGAGCGCCGCGAGGGCGGCGACTTCTCCGGAGGTGGCGGCGGCGGCGCAGGCCGCGCCGTTCCCAACGAACCCCCCGCTGGATACGACATGGACGAGGAGCCGTTCTGATGGCGAAGGCAGCGCCCAAGCGCGCGAGGACGAAGGACAACGGACGACGCCTCAAGAAGAAGGTGAGCGTCCTCACCCAGGAGAAGGTGGAGTACGTCGACTACAAGGACGTCAACCTCCTCCGTCGATTCATGTCGGACCGGGCCAAGATCCGGGCTCGTCGTGTCAGCGGCAACGACTCCCAGCAGCAGAAGGAGATCGCCCGCGCCATCAAGAACGCCCGGGAGATGGCGTTGCTGCCCTATGCCAACCGCGTCACCACCCAGCGTGGTGGACGCGATCGCGGCGAGCGCGGTGACCGGGGCGATCGTGGGGATCGCGGCGATCGCGGATTCCGCCCCGAGAACGCCGAGTCGGCCCCTGCGGCCACCGAGGCCGTCGTCGACGAGGTCGTCGAGACCGAGGTGCTGGAGGTCACGGAGTGAAGGTGTTGCTGCGTTCCGACGTGGCCGGTCTCGGCCAGAAGGGCGACATCGTCGAGGTGGCCGACGGCTACGGCCGTAACTACCTCCTGCCCAAGGGCTTCGCGGTGCTCGCCTCGGGCGGCGTGGCGGCCCAGGCCGAGTCGATGCGTCGGTCGCGCGAACAGCGCGATGCCGTCGACCGGGCTGCGGCCGAGGAGTTGGCTGCCCGTCTCGGCGTCGCCTCCGTCGCGGTGTCGGCTCGGGTGAAGGGCGAGGGCGAGCTGTTCGGTTCGGTCTCGGTCACCGAGATCGTCGATGCGGTGTCGGCCCAGTTGGGCGTCGACCTCGATCGCCATCTCGTCCACCTCGACGAGCCCATCCGCACCGTCGGCTCCCATCAGGCCTCGGTCCGGCTCCACCCGCAGGTGGAGGTCCGACTGGGCGTCGAGGTGTCGGCCGCCTAGGAACCGTTGGACCATTCGTCCACAGTCCCTGTGGACCACGCCACGGTCGTCCACAGCATCGGCTCCGCTCGGGTCCGTCACAGGCCCTGACTACCGTCGCCCCATGGGCACGAAGGTCGCCTCGACGTGGAGTTCCCTGTTCGTTCCCTCGAGGATCCGAACCTTCGCGCCCCCGTCCCGGAGGCATTGTCCACAGTTCGTCCACAGGGGATCGGGGGGTCATCCACCGGGTTCTCCTCCTAGCGATCCCCAGCCCGATCGGGGGAGAGTGCACGGGTCATGAGTGATCTCGAACCACCCGAACCCGACCCCGACGACCCGGGTCCGATCGAACCCCCGTCCCCACCGGCGCGCTCCGCGCGCTCGGCCGCCATCGGCATGGGGCCGGGCCGCGTACCCCCGCACAACCTCCAGGCCGAGGAGTCGCTCCTGGGGGCGATGCTGCTGTCGAAGGAGGCGATCTCCATCGCCTCGGAGGTCCTGAACTCCGACAACTTCTACAAGCCGGCCCATGGCCACATCTTCGATGCCATCACCTCGTTGTCGGCCGTGGGCGAGCCCGCCGATCCGGTGACCGTGGCCGAGGAACTGCGCCGGGCCGGTCTGCTCGATGCCGTCGGTGGTCCCGCCGCCCTGGTCACCCTGCAGGCGGCGACGCCGGCGGTGTCCAGTGCCTCGCGGTACGCGCGGATCATCGAGGAGCACGCGCTCCTGCGGCGACTCATCGGCGTGGCCGGGGAGATCGCCGAGATGTCCTACGGACTGCCTGACGACGTCACCAAGACCGTCGACCAGGCCGAGGCCATGGTGTTCGAAGTCGCGCAGCGTCGCACGACCGACACCATGGCCCCCCTCTCCGACCTGCTCCACGACAACCTCGATCATCTCGAGGAGGTGGTCAATCGCGGGCAACGGATCACCGGACTGCCCACGGGGTTCTACGACCTCGACGAGTTGCTCTCGGGACTTCAGCCCAACGCGCTCTACGTCGTCGGGGCCCGCCCGTCGATGGGCAAGACCGCACTCGCCCTCTCGATGGCCAGTAACGCCGCCATCGAGACGGGCCGACCGGTGCTCGTGTTCTCGTTGGAGATGGGTCAACTGGAACTCACCCAGCGCCTGTTGTGCGCCGAGGCCCGGGTGAACTCGCGCAACGTCCGCACCGGTCAGTTGACCGAAGCCGATTGGGGGAAGATCGCCCACGCCACCGGTCGGCTGGCCGATGCACCCATCTGGATCGACGACAACCCCAACGTCACCATCATGGAGATCCGGTCCAAGGCCCGTCGCCTGCGGTCACGTCTGGGCGACCTCGGACTCATCGTCGTCGACTACCTCCAGCTGATGACCGGTCGGTCGACGGCCGAGAACCGTCAGGTCGAGGTGTCGGAGATCTCCCGCGGACTCAAGATCCTCGCCCGCGAGTTGAAGACCCCCGTCGTCGCCCTCTCCCAGTTGTCACGGCAGTTGGAGATGCGCGCCGACAAGCGCCCGATGCTCGCCGATCTCCGCGAGAGTGGCAGCATCGAACAGGACGCGGACGTCGTGATGTTCATCTACCGGGACGAGGTCTACAACCTCGAGTCGACCGAGCGGGGAACGGCCGAGATCCTCGTGAGCAAACACCGCAACGGCCCCACCGGGATGGTGCGATTGGCGTTCCTCGATCACTACACGAAGTTCGCCAACATGGCGAGGGGGACCTGAGTCGCACCTAGGCTTCGATCATGCGACTCGGAGACGCCGTCACGGTCCACATGGATGCGCCCCGCCAAGCGGTGTGGGAGCTCGTCAGCGACGTCACCCGCATCGGTGAGTTCAGCCCGGAGACCTTCGAGGGCGAGTGGCTCGACGGCGCCACCGGCCCTGCCGTCGGCGCCCGATTCCGCGGGCACGTCAAGCGCAACGGGCGCGGCCCCATCTACTGGTCGCCGGCGTTCGTCACCGCCTGCGTGCCGGGTGAGGAGTTCGCCTTCTCGGTGGGCAAGCCCGACGGCAAGCCCATGATCGCCTGGGGCTATCGACTGGCCGATGCTCCCGACGGCGGTACCGATGTCACCGAGTACTTCGAACTGGCGCCGCGACTCCCCATGAAGATCTACTGGGCACTCATGGGATGGTCCCGGGGGAAGACCAATCGTGAGGGCATGCGCACGACCCTCGAGCGCATCAAGGCCGTGGTCGAGGGCGGTCCGTGAGCCTCGTCGTCCGAAGTTCACTCAATATTTCTTGAAATATCTCGGGGTCCGGGTACAGTTCGGACGTGCCCATCCCCGACCTCGCGACCCGAGCGTCCCGTCACGCGGCACTCGGCGACCCGGTCCGTCTCGCCATCGCCGACGAACTCGTCGGCTCGGATCGATCACCGGCCGAACTGGGCCTCCGCTTCGGCCTCGAATCGAACCTGCTCAGTCATCACCTCGACGTCCTCGAGGACGCCGGCCTCATCGAGCGGTTCCGATCGAGCGGCGATGGTCGGCGGCGGTACGTCCACCTCCGCGATGACGCCGTCGGTCTGGTCGCCGGTGTCGGTCGACGACCGGCTGCGGCTCTGTTCGTGTGCACCGCCAACTCGGCCCGGTCCCAATTGGCGGCGGCGATCTGGAGGGTGATGACCGGCCGGTCCGCTCGCTCCGCCGGCACCCATCCGGCCGCCGCCGTCGCACCGGGAGCCGTGGCGGCGGCCCGACGGGCCGGCCT
>VERC01000030.1 GCA_018882825.1 Acidimicrobiia bacterium
CGGTGACAGAACGTGTCGATCCGATGGCGATCGTGTCGTCGACGATGATCGGTGGCGCCATCCTGCTGCTGCCGGTCGGTCTGGTGCTCGGGGCTGCCCGGGACACCGATGCACTGGGAGGTGCACTCGCGGCCGCGCTGGCCATCGCGCTGTTCGGCACCGTGGGACGCATCCTGCGCGCCGCCGCGCTCCCGGCGGCCGGGGTAACGGCCATGGCGGCCAGTTCGCAGGTCATCGCCCTCGTCACCGCGGCGGGGGGAGTGGCGCTGTTCGCCGACGAGGTGACGGTGGTGAGTGCCGTGTGCACCGCGGTGGCCGCCACGCTGGGCGCAGTGGCCGTCGTGGCCGGGGCCCGGTGGCGCCTGCGACGGGACCCGGCGCTGGGTGCCTCGCTGACGCGAGTCGATGGATGGGAGGATGGACCGGTGGGAGGAGGACCCCGTGCCGATGCGTGAGGAGTGCAAGCACTTCGAGAGCCGCACCTATGCCGGCGGTGAGACCGTGCGGAAGTGCAATCTCGATCTGGCCCCCGAGGCGCCGTGGCGGTGCCCGGAGAACTGCAGCGCCTATGCCCGGCGGCTGGTCGACGTCGACTGGCAGCACGGCACCCTGGTGACGCCGCCCACTCCGAGCGAACCGGTGGGTGAGGGCATCGCCGAGTTGCTCGACGAGGCCGAGGACATCGTGAATTCCGCCGGACCGACGATCCTGGCCGAGTTCGAGGCCGAACAGCGTCGGGCCAAGGGCCCGCTCGGACGTCTGCGCCGCCGGTTCCGCCGGGACTGAGCCGTCGGCCGGGATGCCCCGGGGTTGGTCGGCATTTCTCCTACGCCGGTAGGATTATTCTCGTGACCTCCCCCCTCACTGCACCCGTGGGTGACGACGCGCTCGCCGCCCGCCGATCGGCTGCCGCCGAGCGCCTCGATGGTGCGGCGCTGCCCGCCACCGACGAGGAGGTGTGGCGCTACAGCCGTGTCGGCGAGCTCGATCCGACCCGCTGGGGCGCGCCGGCCACCGTCGACTCGGTGCCGGCGGCCGTCGAGGAACTGTTGTCCTCCCTCGGCCATCTGGCCGGTGCCGTGGTGGTGCACGACGGGACCGTGGTGGCGAGCCGACTCGACGAGCGGTTCGCCGCCGTCGGGGTCTTCGTCGGTCCGGCCGCCGAGCACCCCGAGGGTGTGGAGGCGCTGGGCTCGGTGATCGGGGACGGCCCCGACGTGTTCACGGCGCGGAACGACGCCCTCGGCGCCGCTCCACTGCTGGTGCACGTGCCCCGCAGCGTCGTCGTCGACGCGCCCATCGTGATCGTGGACTGGATCTCGTCGGCCGACATCGCCGTTCACCCGCGCCTGGTGGTGCGGATGGGGGTCGATGCCGAGGCCACCGTCGTCGAGTGGCGCGGTTCGGCCGACGTCGCCGCGCTGTCGGTGCCGGTGTGTGAGCTCGACGTCGATCGGGCGGCGCGACTTCGTCACCTCGTGGTGCAGGACCGCGGCCCGCAGGTGTGGGAGATCGCCACCACCTCGGCCCGGGTCGACACCGACGGATCGGTGTCGGTGGTGCAGGCCGGATTGGGCTGCGAATACGGCCGGTCCCGGGCCGACTGCCGTCTGACCGGTCGCGGCGCGTCGGGCGATCTCGATGCCGTCTACTTCGCCACCGGCGATCAGACGCTCGACTACCGGACCTTCCAGTGGCACGATGCCCCCGACACCACCTCGAACCTGTTGTTCAAGGGCGCGGTCGACGACGACGCCCGTTCGGTCTACACCGGTCTGATCAGGGTGGAGCGCGAGGCTCGGGGCACCAACGCCTTCCAGACGAATCGCAATCTGAAGTTGTCGGACCGAGCGTGGGCCGAGTCTGTGCCCAACCTCGAGATCGAGACGAACGATGTGCGTTGTTCGCACGCCTCGACCGTCGGACCGATCGACGAGGATCAGCTCTTCTACCTCGAGAGCCGAGGGGTGCCCACCGAGACCGCCGAGCGATTGATCGTCGCCGGGTTCTTCGACGAAGTGCTCGAGCACATGTCCGTACCGGCCGTGGCCGCGCTCGTCACCGAGGCCATAGCCCGACGATTGGGGAGCGCTCGATGATGCTGGAACGAGTGTGTTCGGTGACCGATCTCGCCGATGGTGAGGTTCGACGGTTCGAACTCGGCGATCTGGCCGTGGCCGTGGTGCGCATCGGTACCGACTGGTACGCCATCGAGGACCGTTGCTCGCACCAGGACGTCGCGTTGTCCGACGGCGAGGTGCTGGCCGACTCCTGCGAGATCGAGTGTCCCAAGCACGGGAGCTGCTTCTCGTTGCGCACGGGCGAGGTGGACACCCTGCCCGCCACCAGGCCCGTCGCTGCCTTCGGTGTGCGCATCGACGGTGGCGACGTGTACGTGGAGGTGGACTGACATGGGCGAGTTGCGCATCGAAGGTCTGGCCGTCGACGTCGCCGGCCGCCGCATCCTCGACGGGATCGACCTCATCGTGCGATCGGGCGAGGTGCATGCCGTGATGGGCCCCAACGGCGCCGGCAAGTCGACGCTGTCGCACGTGCTCATGGGTCGCTCGGGGTACGAGGTCGTGGCCGGGTCGGTGACGTTGGACGGCACCGACCTGTTGGCCCTGCCCACATGGAAGCGGGCCGAGGCCGGGTTGTTCCTGTCGATGCAGTACCCCGTCGAGGTGCCGGGCGTTCGCCTGGAGCCGATGCTGGTCGAGGCCCTGGCCGCCCGCGGACGTGACACCTCGGTGGTCCATGCCGCGCTGGCCAGTGAGGCCGAGCGAATCGGGCTGGCCGAGCGTCTGCTCGACCGACCGGTGAACGTCGACCTGTCGGGTGGCGAGAAGAAGCGCAACGAGACGATGCAACTGGCAGTGCTGCGACCCCGGTTCGCCATTCTCGACGAGCTGGACTCGGGCCTCGATGTCGACGCGCTGCGGGCCTGTTCCCGGCGTGTCGCCGATGCCACCGACGAGTTCGATCTCGGGGTACTGGCCATCACCCACTGGACGCGTCTGTTCGAGCAGTTGCGACCCGATGTGGTTCACGTGCTGGCCCAGGGTCGGATCGTGGCCACCGGTGGACCGGAGTTGGCTGACGAACTCGAACGCTCGGGCTACGCGGCGTGGGTGACCGAGGCACCCGCACCGGAGCCGGCCGTCGATCCGTTCGCCGATCCGCTGGGCTGAGCCGGTCGGAGATGTCGCGCGATCGACTCCTCGACGACGCCGAGGTGACCCGTCGGCTCGAATCGATCCCGGACTGGACGTTCGTCGACGGACTCCTGCACCGGGAGTTCGTGTTCGCCGACTTCGTCGAGGCCTTCGCCTTCATGGCCCGTGTCGCGCCATTGGCCGAGGAACTCGACCACCATCCGAACTGGAGCAACGTCTGGAACCGGGTGGTGATCGACATCACCAGCCATGACAGCGGCGGGCCCACCGAGCGGTGCTTCGCCCTCGCCGCCGCCATCGATTCGGTGGTGTCACACTGACCCGGTGACGCCGCCGCTGCTGCCCCTCGATGACGACCGGTACTGGGCCGATCCCTATCCGGTGCTCGCCGAACTGCGCGAACACCACCGCACGGCGGTCACCCCCGACGGTGCGCTGGCCGTGTTGCGGTGGGCTGACGCCGAGGAGGTGAAGAAGCGTCCCGAGTTCGTGAACGAGGGGCTCGAGTACATCGAGGCCCGCGGGTTCGTTCCGGGCGATCCGCTCTACGAATGGCGGCGTCACTCCGTCGGGGCACTGAACGGCGACGACCACCGCCGGCTGCGCGGACTGGTCAACCGGGCTCTCACGCCCCGGGCCGTGGAGAAGGTGCGACCGGTGGTGCGCGGTCACGTGCGCGACCTGCTGGCCCGACACGCCGAGGCCGGTGGGTTCGACGTGCGCGAGCACATCCGCATCGTGCCGTTCCTGTCGATCGCCGCCTTCCTCGACATCTCGCCGACCGAGGCGGCCGAGGTGGGCCGACGGATGCAGGGAGGGGGAGCCGACGCCTTCGGTCCCCACGTGACGCCCGAGATCAGGGCCGCGGCCAACGCCACCTTCGCCGCGGCGATGGCCTTCGTGTCCGATCTCGTCGCCGACCGCCGGGCCACACCCCGGGACGACCTGCTCAGTCGTCTCATCGCCGTGGAGGAGGACGGCGATCGACTGTCCAACGACGAGTTGATCGTGCTGTTCACCAACATCTTCGCCGGGGCCATCGACACGACCTCCAGCGTCATGACGTCGATGTTCCTCGAGTTCGCCCGTCGTCCCGATCAACTGGAACTGCTGCGGTCGGCCCCCGACGAGTTGGCCCGGGGCGCCACCGAGGAGGTGTTGCGCTTCCGGCCCGGGTTCTATGCGGCCGGGAGCAGGACGATTGCCGACACCGAGGTGGCCGGCGTGCGACTGGCCGAGGGGGAGACCGTCTCCATCGTCATCGGGGGCCCCAATCGTGATCCCCGCCGGTTCGCCGATCCGGACCGCTTCGACATCACCCGAGACCCGACGCTGTGGTCGTTCACGTTCTCCATGGGGCCGCACTTCTGTCTCGGCCAGGCGCTGGCTCGGGCGGAACTGCAGGAGACGGCCATCGCCATCGCCACCCACACCCGCGACCTCGAACTGGTGGGAGAACCGCAGTGGACATCACGCACGATGGTCAATCATGTCGACCGGTGCGAGATCGCCTACCGATTCGTGGAGTGAGGCGGGTCAGTCCCCGCTGGCTTCGTCGATGGCCTGAGACAGGGTGTTCCACGCCAGGGTGGCGCACTTGATGCGCACCGGGAACTTCACCACTCCTCGCAGTGCCTCCAGATCCCCGAGCTTCACGTCGACCGGGTCGACCTCGTCGTCGACGTCGTGTTCGGCACCCTCGAGCGACGACTCGTGGATCGACATCATCGACTTGAACGCGCGGGTCAGTCGTTCGATCTCGTCGACCGTCCTGCCCTTCACGGCCGCCGACATCATCGATGCCGAGGACTGGCTGATCGAGCAGCCCTGCCCGCCGATGCGGATGTCGTCGACCGTCCCGTCGGCGTCGAGTTGCACGTAGAGCACGATCTCGTCACCGCACAACGGGTTGAAACCCTCCACCCGCACGGCGGGCGGCACGTCGAGCTCACCGCGGTTCCGAGGGTTGCGGTAGTGGTCGAGGATGATCTCGCGGTAGAGGTCTTCCAGGCCGGGCATCGGCGCTCCTGCAGGATCGGGGCGGACGGAGAGCGTAGGGGGACTAGAGGGCGAAGAACGAACCCGCGGCGTCGAGCGCATCGGCCAGCGCATCGATGTCGGTGGTGTCGTTGTAGACGTACACCGACGCCCGGGCGGTGGCCCCGACACCCAGCAGTCGCATCAACGGCTTGGCGCAGTGGTGACCGGCTCGCACGCACACCCCGTGGGTGTCGAGGACCTGCGAGATGTCGTGCGGATGCAGACCGTCGAAGTCGAAGCTGAACACGCCGCCACGTTCGAGCGGATCGGCGGGGCCGTGGATCCGCAGACGGTCGCCGAACCGTTCACCCAGGGTGCGCATCGTGTACTCGACCAGCGCGATCTCGTGGGCCCGTACCGCCTCCATGCCCACACCTTCGAGCCATTCGACGGCCGCGCCCAGCCCGATGATCTCGGCGATGGGGGGAGTGCCGGCCTCGAACTTCCAGGGGAGGTCGTTACAGGTGAAGCCGTCGAGGCGTACATCGCGGATCATCTCGCCGCCGCCCAGGAACGGCGGCATCTCCTCCAGCAGTTCCTCGCGGCCGTAGAGCACACCGATGCCGGTCGGACCGCACATCTTGTGGCCGGAGAAGGCCACGAAGTCGGCGCCCATGGCCACCACGTCGGTGGCGGTGTGGGGGACCGACTGACAGCCGTCGATCACGCTGATCGCACCGGCAGCGCGCGCCGCATCGGTGAGCGTGCGCACCGGGTTGAGGGTGCCCAGCACGTTCGACATGGCCGTGGCCCCCAGCAGACGGGCGCCGTCGAGCAGCCGGTCGAGATCTGTGAGATCGAGTCGACCCTGTTCGTCGAGCGGGATCCAGCGGATCTCGAATCCCACTTCGGCGGCCAGCATCTGCCACGGCACGATGTTGGCGTGGTGCTCCATGTGGGTGAGCACGATGGCATCACCGGCGCGCAGATTGGCCCGACCCCAGGACTGGGCCACGAGGTTGAGCGACTCGGTGGCGTTCTTGGTGATGAGCACCTCGGCGGCCGAGCGAGCGCCGATGAAGGCGCGCACGCGTTCCCGGGCGCGCTCCATGCGGTTGGTCGCCTCCTCGGCGATGGCGTACACGCCGCGGTGCACATTGGCGTTGCACGTCCGGTAGTAGTCGTCCATGGCGTCGAGGACGGACTGTGGCTTCTGCGATGTGGCCGCCGAATCCAGGTAGACGATCGGTCGGCCGTCGACACAGCGCGACATCAGCGGGAACTGCGACCGCACCGGGGCCACCTCGACGGGCGAGATGCCGGCCGCCGTCATTGCCAGGCCTCGTAACCCTCGGCCTCGAGGCGTCGGGAGAGTTCGGGCCCACCGGACTCCACGATGCGTCCGTCGACGAGCACGTGCACGGCATCGGGTCGCAACTCGTCGAGCAGACGCTGGTAGTGGGTGATGGCGAGGATGCCGAGATCCGGTCGGGCTTCGACCACCCGACGGACACCGGTGGCCACCACGCGCAACGCGTCGATGTCGAGACCGGAGTCAGTCTCGTCGAGGACGGCGAACTCGGGCTCGAGGATCGCCATCTGGAGGATCTCGTTGCGCTTCTTCTCGCCGCCCGAGAACCCCTCGTTGAGGTAGCGGTCGGCGAAGGACGGATCCATGTCGAGTCGGTCCATCCACTCCATGATCGCCAGTCGCAGTTCCAGCATCGACAGGTCGATGCCGCGTCGGGCCGACCACGCCTGCCGGAGGAAGTTGAGCACGGAGACGCCCTGGATCTCCTGCGGGTACTGGAAGGCCAGGAACATCCCGGCCTTGGCCCGCACGTCGGTGGGCCAGTCGGTGACGTCGTCGCCTCTGAACAGGATGCGGCCCCGGGTCACCGTGTAGTCGGGGCTGCCCAGCAGGCTGGCGGCCAGCGTCGACTTGCCCGATCCGTTGGGACCCATGAGGGCGTGGATCTCGCCGGCGTCGATCACCAGGTCGACCCCGCGCAGGATCTCGACGGGCTCGTCACCGGCCGTGGCGACGTGCAGGTCCTCGATGACGAACAGAGGTGAGGTCACGGCCCGAGTCTAGGTCGCCGGCCGAATTCCCACTACCGGCGTAGGAGAAACCTCACCAGCCGCGGGCCACCCATTCGTCGAGGTTGGGGCGCTCGGCCCCGACGGTCGTCCACGCCCCGTGACCCGGCAGCACCAAGGTCTCGGCCGGCATCGTGAACAGCCGGCGGTCGATGGACTCGATGATGGTGGGGAAGTCCCCACCCGGGAAGCCGGTGGCACCGGGACCGCCCGGGAAGAGGGTGTCCCCGGAGAAAAGCACCGGGGCTCCCTCCAGGGCGAAGCACATCGAACCCGCCGTGTGACCCGGCGTGGCGATGGTGCGCAACCGCAGTCGACCGACGGCGAGCACCTCGTCATCGACCAGGACCTCGTCATAGGACTCGAGCATCTCGGCATCGGCCGCGGTGATGGCCACGTGGTAGCCCGCATCGCGCACGGCGGGGACGGCTTGCACGTGGTCCCAGTGGCCGTGGGTCTCCACCACCGAGCGCACGCCGAGGGCCGTGCACAGCTCGAGCAGGCGCTCGTGCTCGTTGGCCGCATCGATGAGCACGGCGTCGCCGGTCACGGTGCAGCGCACCACGAACACGTTGTTGTCCATCGGACCCACGACGACGGCGTGGATCTCGTAGCCGGTGTCGGCCAGAAGCAGCGTCATGGGTGGAGTCTCGCAGCCGCGACGGCGATCCGGCTCGTCTACCGTCGAACCATGCGAATGGTCGTGTGCGAGGAGTTCGGCCCGGTGGAGCGTCTCCGGGTGGTCGAGCGGGAATCGGTTCCGTGCGGACCGGGTGCCGTGCGCATCGCGGTGACGGCGACAGGCGTCAACTACGTCGACGGTCTGTTCGTCAAGGGTGAGTACCAGATCAAGCCCCCGCTCCCGTTCACGCCGGGGATGGAACTGGTCGGTCGCATCACCGAGATCGGTGAGGGCGTCGTCGACCGGGCCGTGGGCGATCGGGTGTTCGCCAACGTCGGCCTCGGTGCCTATGCCAGCGAGGTCGTGGCTCCGTCGCTGGCGACGCTGCTGCTCCCCGCCGACACGTCGACGCTGTCGGACGGACAGGCGGCCACTTTCATGCAGAGCTATCTCACCGGATGGTTCGCGCTGCGCGAGCGGGTGCAGGCCCGCGAGGGTCAGTCGATGCTGGTGCTCGGGGCCGGCGGCGGCGTCGGCGCGGCGGCCGTCGACATCGGCGCCCTGCTCGGACTGCGCGTCATCGCCGCCGCATCGACTCCGGAGAAGCGCGAGCTCGCCCTCCGACAGGGCGCGGTCGCCGTCATCGATTCCTCGACCGAGGACGTCAAGGAGCGGGCCAAGGAGATCGCCGGGGAATCGGGGGCCAGTGGTGTCGATCTCGTCTACGACCCCATCGGCGGGGAGCAGTCGGCGACGTGTCTGCGGGCGCTCGGTGATGACGGTGCCCTGCTGGTGATCGGCTTCGTGGCCGGCATCCCGATGCTCCCGGCCAACCAGGTGCTGCTGCGCAACCGGCGGGTGATCGGCGTCGACTGGGGCGGCTGGGCCCTGCGCAATGGCGCTCGCAACAACGAACTCACCGGCGAGGTCCTCGACCACGTGTTGGCCGGTCGTCTCCACCCGGTCGAGCCGGCGTCGTACCCGCTCGAGCGCGCCGCCGAGGCACTGGCCGATCTCGACGCCCGCAAGGTGGCCGGCAAGGTCGCGCTCCGGCCCTGACCGGAGGAGCGGTTCCGGCGGGATGTGTCGACCCGCGTCCGGGTCGGCTAGAAACATGGTCCGTCATGCCGCGGGGGACAGGCCTCCGCGTCGGCCCGGAGGCCCCATCATGAACTTCGCCTTCTCCGAGGAGCAGGAAGAGCTCCGATCGATCGTCCGCCAGTTCCTCGAGGCGAAGTCGTCCGAGACCGACGTGCGGGCCCAGATGGAGACCGAGCGCGGGTACGACCCGGACGTGTGGGCGCAGATGGCCGAGCAGCTCGGTCTGCAGAGCCTCATCATCCCCGAGGAGTTCGGCGGTCAGGGCTTCGGCTACGTCGAGTTGATCGTGGTGCTGGAGGAGATGGGCCGCGCCCTGTTGTGCGCGCCGTTCTTCTCCTCGGTCGTGCTCGCCACGAACACCCTGCTGCAGTCGGGCGACGACTCGGCCAAGGCGGCGATCCTCCCGGGCATCGCTTCGGGCGAGACGATCGCCACCTTGGCCCTCACCGAGCCGAACGGTCGTTGGGACGAGTCCGGAATCGAGGCCACCGCCACCGGCGAGGGCGGCACCTGGCGCATCTCGGGCACGAAGTCCTATGTGATCGACGGTCACACCGCCGACGTCGTTCTCGTCGCCGCCCGCACCGGGGCCGGAGTGAGCCTGTTCTCCGTGGCTGGCGACGCCGCCGGTCTGACCCGGACGCCGCTGGCCACCATGGACCAGACGCGCAAGCAGGCCAAGCTCGAGTTCGCCGGTGTCGAGGGAACCCTCATCGGCACCGACGGCGCCGGCTGGGACGTGCTGTCGACGGTGCTCGACCTCGCCGCCGTGGGCCTCGCCGCCGAGCAGGTCGGTGGTGCCCAGATGTGCCTCGACATGGCCGTGCAGTACGCCAAGGACCGTGTGCAGTTCGGTCGCCCCATCGGTTCGTTCCAGGCCATCAAGCACAAGTGCGCCGACATGCTCCTCGAGGTCGAGTCGGCCAAGTCGGCCGCCTACTACGCCGGATGGTGCGCGTCGGAGCTCAACGACGAGCTGCCGGCGATCGCCTCGCTGGCCAAGGCCTATTGCAGTGACGCCTACTTCCACACCGCAGCCGAGAACATCCAGATCCACGGTGGCATCGGCTTCACCTGGGAGCATCCGGCGCACCTGTACTTCAAGCGGGCCAAGTCGTCGGAACTGCTGTTCGGTGACCCGACCTATCACCGCGAGCTGTTGGCCCAGCGCATCGGCATCTGAACGGGACGGAGCCCGCCCGTCGTGCTCCTGTTGATCCTCATCGCCCTTGCCGCCGTGCTCGTCGTGGCGGTCGCCCTCGTGGCGGTGGGGCGCGTCACCGGTCAACTCGATTCGTCGGTGAAGCAGGCCATCTACGACCGGGCCGAGGCCGTCGACTACGTGGCCGAACTGTTGCCCGACGACGTCACTGCGCAACTGTCCTACGAGGAACTGGCGCAACTGTTGCAGTACCACCTCGACTATCTCGCTGCCCAGGGTGTGGCCCACGCCCAGGGTGACGAACCACTCGACCCCGGACCGGCGCTGGCCTCCGAGGACGACGCGCTGGCCTATGTCATCGGACGCGCCGCCGACACCGGGCCGGTCGCCGACGACGTGTGGATCGCGCAGGTGATCACCGGCAACGAGCGCTACCTGCGGGCCATCGGCGCCATCGGACCCGAGGTCGACTGATCGGGTCCGGTCGCCGGGGGCGTCTACCATCGGCGCCATGGAGCGGCCCACGAAGTTCGAGCACAATCGGTGGATCGGCGACAAGCGCACGCAGGTCGTCTACGACGTCGACAACATCGACGATCCGTCGATCATCGACGAACTCATGGCCGCCGAGACCTTCCTCTGCTTCGGGCCGGACACCCTCGACGAGGCCCGGAATCGTCGTTACCGCCCCTACAAGGGCAACGGCAGCGGCGTCGAGGGCGTCGCGGTCTGACGCCGTCGGGCGCTGATCCATGGAACGGATCCTGCGCTCGGGCGATCTGGAACTCGCCGGTCACCTGTCGCGGCCTCGCACCGCGCCCGGCACGGCGGTGCCCGGACTGGTGATCGCCCACGGCTTCCCGCACCTGCGGCAGGGAGGTCGTCTCTCGGCCAAGTCGTTCCCGGAACTGGCCGATCGCATCGCCACCGAGATGGGGTGGATGGTGCTGGTCTTCAACTTCCGCGGGGCCGGTGACTCCGAGGGTGACTTCTCGCTCGAGGGTTGGCGGCAGGACCTGTTGGCCGCCGCGGCCCACCTGCGCGGTGTGGAGGACGTGCACGGTGTGTGGGTGGCCGGCTTCGGTACGGGTGGGTCGCTGGCCATCTCGGCCACGACCACCGATCCGGAGATCCGCGGAGTGGCCGCCATCGCCGCGCCGGCCGACTTCGACGACTGGTCGCACCATCCGCGTCGTCTGTTGCAGCACGCCCGCGACACCGGGATCATCGGTGCCTCGTCGTTCCCACCGAACTTCGAGGAATGGGCGCGCTCGATCCGGGCCGTGAGCGCGTTGGCGGCGGTGAGGACCATGGCGCCGCGGTCGTTGCTGCTCATCCACGGGTCCGATGACGACGTGGTGCCCGTGTTCGACGCCCGTGTGCTGGCCGACGCACACGGCAGCGCCGATCTGCGCGTGATCGAGGGTGGCGGCCATCAGCTGCGTCACGATCCTCGGGCGGTGGCCATGCTGCTGGGCTGGCTCGATCGTCAGCGGGCGGCCGCCTCGGCCCGGGCCTCATGACGGCATCGTCGACGGGTGCGACCGAGCGGTCGGCGATGTCATCGACAACGGCACGGATACGGGGGCCGCTGCGCGCGCTGGGCCGATCACCGTTGCTGGCCGTGGTGGTCGCGCTCGTCATCGCGGCCGCGACGTGGTTGGTGGTGCGCACCTTCGCACTCGACTGGCATCCCATGGGGGACTACCGCAACCTCCAGTTCCGCGTCGCCGACGTGGGAGGTGCGCACACGCCGCTGGTCGGGCCGTGGTCGAGGTTCGACTGGAACCATCCCGGACCGTGGGTGTTCTGGTTGCTGGCCGGGCCCTATCGGGTGTTCGGCGACGCGGGCATCCTGCTCGGCGCCGCTGCGGTCAACCTCGCCTCGATCGTCGCGGCCATCGCCGTCAGCCGGGGCGCCGGGCGGCGCTGGACGCTCGTCGTGGCCGTCACCGCCGCGTTGCTGTGCGGAGGCATCGGACTCGGTGGACTGGCCGATCCATGGAATCCCTACCTGGTGGTGCTCCCCACCTTCGCCATGGGTGTGGGCGCGTGGCGGGCCATCGACGGCAGTCGAGCCGGCGCGCTCCTCGCCGTCATCGCCGGTTCGTTCGCGGCGGCGACGCACTTCGGTTCGGTGCCGCTGGCCGCGTCGATGGTCGGTCTGGTGGCGCTCGTGCTCGTGTGGCGCGCCTGGCGGGGGCCGGACCGCGACCGCGATGTGCGCACGCTCCTGTGGTGCGCGCTGGCCGGACTGGTCCTGTGGCTCCCACCGCTGATCGAACAGGTGACCTCGTCGCCGGGCAACCTCCGACTGCTCACGTCGTTCGTGCTCGAGGGCGGACGCGACGGCGTCAACGGGTTCGGATCGGGATTGCGCATCATGGCCCGCTCCTTCGGTGGCACCTTCGACTGGATAACCGGCCACTCACCGTCCCTGGCCAACGACCTGCTGGCCACGCCGTGGGCGATCCCGTTGGCCCTGCTGGCCCTCGCGGTCGCTGTGGTCGTGGCCGTGCGTCGGCGCGATCGCACCGGTCTGAACCTCTGCGCGGTGGCGGCGGTGGCGACGATCATCGAACTGGCGGCGATGTCGCGGATCTCCGGACCGTTGTTCCCCGCCCTCGTTCGTACGACGTGGTCGGTGGCGGCGTTGGTGTGGATGGCGGTGCTCGGTGTGGCCGTCGGTGCAGTGGCGGCACGCCGCGATGGCGAACGACGCATGGGCGTCGCGCTCACCGCAGTGCTCGCCGTCGCGCTCGCCGCCCTGCTCGTCCGCGGCATCGACACCGAACCGCTCGGACCGCCGGCGGACTGGGCGGCGGCCGACGCGGCGATCACCGCCGCCGTCGTCGCCGCCATCGCCGGGGCACCTGCTCCCGTGCTCGTGGTCAACGGGTTCTGGACCGATGGCGCCGTCGGCACCGAGGTGCTGGCCGCGGCGCGAGCCGCCGGCTACGGCGTGCACCGCGCGTCGTCCGACGCGTTCATCGTCGGACCGCAACGCACGGTCGATCCCGGGAGAGTCGCCACCACCATCGCCGTGGTGGCCGATGGTGCCATCGACGAGTACCTGGCCGATCCCGCATGGCGACTCATCGTCCGCTACGACGCGCTCAGCGCGGGCGAACGGGCCGAACTGGTCGCGCTGGAGGCTGCGGCCACCGCGGGAGCGGACACCGAGGGCATGACGGCCGAACAGGCGCAGGCAGCCCGTCGGGCCGCGCTCGATCGATGGAGCGCAGAGCAGTCGCGTCGGACGAGTGCGTCGACCGAGTACGCGCGGTGGCGCGAACTCTCGTTGCGGGTGAACCTGGCCGCCTTCGAACGGAGCGGTCCGCCGTGACGCCTCAGTGCAACAGCGGGTCGGGGGCGTCGGGGTCGATGCCGTGGGCGGCGATGGCCTCGGCCACCACCGTCGGCTCGATCACGCCATCGGTGGTCAGCGCCGACAGCACCGCCACCTCGACGTGGGCGGCGTCGGTCTCGAAGTGCCGACGCAGCGCGTCACGGGTGTCGGAACGCCCGAACCCGTCGGTACCCAGGGCGATGAATCGCTTGGGGATGAACGGCGCCACCTGATCGGCCACCGACTTCATGTAGTCGGTCACGGCGACGATCGGTCCCGGCGCCTGCATCAGCTTCGATGTCACCTCGGCGATGCGCGGCGACGAGCCCGGATGCAATCGGTTCCAGCGTTCGGCCGACAGTGCGTCCTCCCGCAATCGCTTGTAGGAGGTGGCGCTCCACAACTCGACACCGATCCCGCGCCCGGCCAACGCCTCCTGAGCCTGGCGCGCCGCGCTGTGAGCCGTGCCCGAGAACACGATGGTCGCCATGGGCTCGACGCCATCGGGTGCCGGGGCCCAGCGGTAGAGCCCGCTCATGATGTCGTCGTCGGTCACGTCCGACGGTCGCGCCGGCATGACGTAGTTCTCGTTGTAGGCGGTGAGGTAGTAGAAGACCGATTCTCCCGAACCGCCCGGCCCGCCGTACATGCGCTCGAGTCCGCGCTTGACCACGGTGGCGAACTCGTAGGCGAAGGCCGGGTCGTACACCTGACAGGTGGGCACCGTGGAGGCCAGCACCGGGGAGTGACCATCGCAGTGCTGCAGGCCCTCACCGACGAGGGTCGTGCGGCCGGCGGTGGCGCCGACGATGAAGCCCTTGGCCTGCGAGTCGGCGGCAGCCCAGACGAGGTCACCCACTCGTTGGAAGCCGAACATCGAGTACAGCGTGAAGAAC
>VERC01000031.1 GCA_018882825.1 Acidimicrobiia bacterium
TCCCAGTCGAGCGCATCGAGGTGATCGCGCACCGGTTGCTTGTCGAACGAGGGCGGGGTGATTCCCGGTCGCCAGGTGTCGGCCGGCCAGAACCGGGACGAATCGGGCGTGAGCACCTCGTCGGCCAGCACCAGTTCCCCGTCGATCACCCCGAGCTCGAACTTGGTGTCGGCGATCAGGATCCCCCGGGCCGCGGCCCACTCGGCGCCGTGGCGATAGAGGCGCAGTGACAGGTCGCGGGCCCGCTCGGCCAGGTCGCGACCGATCAGTTCGACGGCGCGGTCGAACGAGATGTTCTCGTCGTGACCGGCGTCGGCCTTGGTCGATGGCGTGAACACCGGCTCGGGCAACCTCGACGACTCGAGCAGACCATCGGGCAGATCGACACCGTGCATGGTCCCCGAGGTGCGGTACTCCTTCCATGCCGAACCGGTGAGGTACCCGCGCACGATGCACTCGATCGGCAACATCTCGGCCCGCCGACACAACATCACCCGGCCTTCCCATTCGGGTCGTTGCGCCGCCGGCGGACAGTCGGCCAGTCGGGTCGAGAGGAGATGACTTCCGACGAGGTCTCGGAAGTGACCGAACCAGAAGGCGCTCATGGCCGTGAGCACCCGTCCCTTGTCCGGTATCGGTTCGGCCATGACCACGTCGAAGGCCGACAGGCGGTCGGACGTGACCATGAGCAGTCGACCGTCACCCGCGTCGTAGATGTCGCGGACCTTGCCCGAATGGATGTGGGACAGCGGATCACTCATCGATGCGTTCAGAGGATGTCGGCGGGTCGGTAGGCCGCGGCGGCGGGATCGGCAGCGACCAGCGTCGCCACCTGCGCCACGAACGCCTCGACCTGCTGCGGAGCACGACCGACGAAGTCGATGGGAGCGGCGAGTACACCTGCCCGTTCGTCAGCCCCGAGACCGAGTCGAGGGTCGGCGGCGAGACGCTCGAAAAGGTCGTTGCCCTCGGCTCCCTGTTCGCGCAGTCGCAACGCGGCGGCCACGGCGTGCTCCTTGATCACCTCGTGCGCCGTCTCGCGCCCCACGCCATGACGCACCGCAGCGACCAGCACCTTGGTGGTGGCCAGGAACGGCAGATACCGATCGAGTTCGCGCTCGATGACGGCCGGGTACGACCCGAAGTCGTCGAGCACGGTGAGGAAGGTCTCGAACAGCCCGTCGATGGCCAGGAACGCGTCGGGCAGAGCGACGCGACGGACGACCGAGCAGCTGACGTCACCCTCGTTCCACTGATCGCCGGCCAACGAGGCGACCATGGTGAGGTGCCCGCGCAGGATGGCGAGCAACCCACCGATTCGTTCACAGGACCGACTGTTCATCTTGTGCGGCATCGCCGAGGAACCGACCTGACCGGGGCGGAAGCCCTCCGTCGCCAGTTCCTGCCCGGCCATCAATCGGATGGTGAGCGCCAGATCGGCGGGACCGGCCGCCGCCTGCACCAGCGCACTGACGACGTCGAGATCCAGCGAACGCGGGTACACCTGACCGACGTTGGTGAGCGTGGCGTCGAACCCGAGATGCGCCGCCACGCGTGCTTCCAGTTCGTCGACACGGATGTCGTCACCATCGAACAGATCGAGCATGTCCTGCTGGGTGCCCACCGGGCCCTTGATGCCGCGCAGTGGATAGCGCGCGAGCAGGTCGTCGACGCGACGCAGCGCCTGGAGCAGTTCCTCGCCGGCGTTGGCGAAACGCTTGCCCAGCGTGACGGCCTGCGCCGGCACGTTGTGGGTCCGACCGGTCATCACGACGGTGGCATTTTCGGCGGCGCGCTCGGCCAGCCGGGCCAGTGCCGCCAACATGCGGCCCCGCACCAGCACCAGGGCGCGGCGCACCTGGAGTTGCTCGACGTTCTCGGTGAGATCGCGCGACGTCATGCCCTTGTGGATCTGCTCGTGACCGGCGAGCGCGCAGAACTCGTCGATGCGGGCCTTCACGTCGTGCTTCGTGACGCGCTCGCGAGCGGCGATCGAGTCGAGGTCGACCTGCTCGAGCACGACGCGGTAGGCCGCGATGGCATCGTCGGGCACATCGAGCCCGAGATCTCGTTGGGCCTCGAGCACGGCGAGCCACAGTTCGCGCTCCAGCACGATCTTGGCCTGCGGCGACCAGACGTCGATCATCTGCCCGCTGGCGTACCGGGTGGCGAGCACGTTGGGAACGGCGTTGCTCATCACGTTGCTCCCTCGAGAACGGCGGCCGCAGCGATGTCGCTCCGATGGTGCATCCCGGGCCAGGAGATTCGAGCGACAGCGCCATAAGCAGTCTCGCGGGCGGCGGCCAGCGACGCACCCATCCCCGTCACCGTCACGACCCGTCCACCGGCGGTGACGAGAGTGCCGTCGGGACCTGCTCCGACCCCGGCACAGAACACCATGGCGCCCGGCACGGCCCGAGCGGCGTCGAGACCCTCGATGCGATCACCGGTGCGGACCTCGCGGGGATACCCCTCGGCCGCACACACGACGGTGACGGCCGCACCGTCGTCGAAGGTCGGCGCCCCGACGAGCGCGCCAGCCGCCGCCGACGCCAGCAGCTCCCCGAGGTCACTGGTGAGACGGGGGAGCACGACCTGCGTCTCGGGATCGCCGAAGCGCACGTTGTACTCGAGCATCTTGGGTCCGGTGGGTGTGAGCATGAGTCCGGCATAGAGCACGCCTCGGTAGTCGATGCCCCGGGCCCGCAACGCAGCCAACGTGGGCTCGACCCCGTCGCGCATGACCACATCGATGACGGATGGATCGGCGACGGGCACCGGCGAGTACGCGCCCATGCCGCCCGTATTGGGACCGACATCACCATCGGCGACCCGCTTGAAGTCCTGGGCCGGGGCCAGGGCGACGGCGCGTTGGCCGTCACACACCGCCAAGACCGACAGTTCGGGGCCGGTGAGGCCTTCCTCGAGAACCAGCGTTCGGCCGGCGTCGCCGAAGGCCGCTCCGGAAAGGTAGTCACGCACCGCGTCACGGGCCTCGTCGAGCGAGGTGGTGACGACGACACCCTTGCCGGCGGCCAGGCCGTCGGTCTTCACGACATAGAGACCATCGAGGGTGTCGAGGAAGGCGAAGGCCGGGTCGATCGCGGTGAAGGTGCCATGACGTGCCGTGGGTACCCCGGCGTCGACCAGCACCTCCTTCATCCACGCCTTGGACCCTTCGAGACGGGCCCCATCGGCCCCCGGTCCGAACACCAGTCGACCGGCAGCACGGAGTTCATCGGCCAGACCGGCGACCAACGGCGCCTCGGGACCGATCACGTACAGATCGGCATCGATCGCCGTGGCCGGCTCGCTCGACGATCCGGGGATTCCCGGGTTCCCGGGAGTGACGACCACATCGTGATGACGACGCAGCACCTCGGCCAGTGCGTGCTCGCGACCGCCGGCGCCGACGACGCAGACCCTCATCGGCGATTCACGCCCGGAAGTCGAGCCACTGGTCGCGGCCGGGACCGACACCGACCGGACCGATCGGTACGCCGATCTGCTGCTCGAGGAACGCCACGTAGGCCTCGGCCTCGGCCGGCAGGTCGGCGCGCGATGTCACGCCCGAGATGTCGCACTTCCAGCCGGGGAACTCCGTGTACACCGGCGTGACCTTGTGGAGCACCGACTGGTGATACGGCAGACGCGTGTAGGTCTCTCCCTCGAGCTCGTAGGCGGTGCACACCTTGATCGACTCGAAGGTGTCGAACACGTCGAGCTTGGTCAGCGCCACCTCCGACAACGAATTCAATCGGACCGCGTGCCGGAGCATCACCGCATCGAACCACCCTGTCCGACGGCGACGACCGGTGTTCGTTCCGTACTCGTGACCGATGTCGATGAGAGCGTCGCCGATCTCGTCGTGCAGTTCGGTCGGGAAGGGACCGGCGCCGACACGGGTCGTGTAGGCCTTGGCGATGCCGACCACGCGATCGATGTAGCGGGGGCCGATACCGGCCCCGACGCACGCGCCCCCGGCGATCGGGTTCGAGGACGTGACGAACGGATACGTGCCGTGATCGAGATCGAGGAATGTGGCCTGTGCCCCTTCGAGCAAAACGTTGCGACCGTCCTCGAGGAACTCGTGCACCAGATTCACGGTGTCACCGATCATGGGCGCCAGGCGGGGCGCGCATCCCTCGAGGTACTCGGCGGCGATCACGTCGGCGTTCAACGGCAACTGGTTGAACACCTTGGCGAACATGGAGTTCTTCTCCTTGAGGACGACATCGAGCTTCTCGCGGAAGATCGACGGATCGAGGAGGTCCTGCACCCGCAGGCCGACGCGGGCCGCCTTGTCGGCATACGCCGGTCCGATACCACGCTTGGTCGTGCCCACCTTGTTCTTGCCCAGCCGACGCTCGGTGAGCTTGTCGAGTTCCTGGTGGTACGGGAGGATCAGATGGGCGTTGCCGCTGATACGCAGCTTCGAGGTGTCGATGTCGCGGGACTCGAGCATGTCGAGCTCCGAGATCAGCACCCGGGGATCGACGACCACGCCGTTGCCGATGACGGGCACGATGTGGGGATAGAGGATGCCGCTCGGCACCAGTTGCAGCTTGAAGGACTGATCGTCGACCACGAGGGTGTGGCCTGCGTTGTGGCCGCCCTGATAGCGCACGACCATGTCGGCGTCACGCGCGAACAGATCGGTGAACTTTCCCTTGCCCTCGTCACCCCACTGGGTGCCGACGACGACGGTTGCTGACACGGCGGACTCCCTGCTGGAGGAACCGCTCGACGTTACCGCCCACCGATCGAATCGGACGAGACGGTTTGCTCAACGCAACTGCAGCGTGCCGTCGTCCCCCACGTCGACGATCACCGAGTCACCCTCGCCGTAGGTCCCCTCGAGGATGGCCAGGGCCAGTGCATCGGCGATCTCCCGCTGTATCACCCGCTTGAGCGGACGGGCGCCGAAGGCCGGATCGAATCCGTCGGCCGCCAACTTGGCCCTGGCCGCCGGGGTGACCTCCAGTGTCATGCGCCGCTTGGCCAGTCGATCGACGAGTCCCTGCAACTGGATGTCGACGATGTGGGTGAGGTCGGCTTCGGTGAGCGCCCGGAACTGGACGATGTCGTCGATCCGGTTCACGAACTCGGGCTTGAGGTGCTGGCGGGGGTCACCCGGCAGGTTCGACGTCATGATGAGGACGACGTTGGTGAAGTCCACCGTTCGCCCCTGCCCGTCGGTGAGACGCCCGTCGTCGAGCAGTTGCAGGAGGATGTTGAACACATCCGGGTGCGCCTTCTCCAACTCGTCGAGCAGCACGACGGCATACGGCCGACGTCGCACCGCTTCGGTCAACTGACCACCCTCGTCGTAACCGACGTAGCCGGGAGGCGCTCCGATGAGGCGCGACACCGCGTGCTTCTCCATGTACTCACTCATGTCGATGCGCACCATCGCCCGCTCGTCATCGAAGAGGAAGTCGGCCAAGGAACGGGCGAGTTCGGTCTTCCCGACGCCGGTCGGACCGAGGAACAGGAACGAACCGATCGGCCGATTGGGATCGGAGAGGCCGACACGGCTGCGGCGAATGGCATTGGCCACGGCGGTGACGGCATCGTCCTGCCCGACCACTCGTTCGTGGAGTACGTCCTCGAGGCGGATGAGCTTGGCCATCTCGCCCTCCATCAATCGGCTCACCGGCACACCGGTCCACCGGCTGATGACCTCGGCGATGTCCTCGGAGTCGACCTCCTCCTTCAACATGCGTTGCGTGGCCTGCAGTTCGTCGAGGACCTTCGAGGCATCGGCGATCTGTCGCTCGAGATCGGGAAGCACGCCGTAGCGGATCTCGGCCGCCTTCTCCAGATCGATCTCGCGATCCAGTTCGCCGCGACGGTGCTCGAGCGACTCCTTCAGTTCGCGGATGCGATCGATGGCATCGCGCTCGGACTGCCAGTGGGCCTTCATACCGGCCGACTGCTCACGGAGGTTGGCCAGTTCCTCGTCGAGGGTCGCCAGTCGCTCGATCGACGGCGAGTCGGTCTCCTTGGCCAGGGCCACGCGCTCGATCTCCAACTGGCGGATCCGTCGCTCCACGACGTCGATCTCGGTGGGGAGCGAGTCGATCTCGATGCGCAACTTGGAGGCAGCCTCGTCGACGAGGTCGATGGCCTTGTCGGGGAGGAACCGTCCGGTGAGATACCGATCGGAGAGCACCGCCGCGCTCACCAGTGCGGCGTCCTGGATGCGCACCCCGTGGTGCACCTCGTAGCGCTCCTTGAGTCCGCGCAGGATGGCGATGGTGTCCTCGACTCCCGGTTGATCGACGAACACCTGCTGGAAACGCCTCTCCAGCGCCGGGTCCTTCTCGATGTACTTGCGATACTCGTCGAGGGTGGTGGCGCCGATGAGTCGCAACTGGCCGCGAGCCAGCAGCGGCTTGAGCATGTTGCCGGCGTCCATCGCCCCCTCGGACGCGCCAGCACCGACCACGGTGTGCATCTCGTCGATGAAGGTGATGACCTCGCCCTCCGCGTCGGTGATCTCCTTGAGCACGGCCTTGAGCCGTTCCTCGAACTCACCGCGGTACTTGGCACCCGCCACCATCGACCCGAGGTCCAACGAGATGAGTCGCTTGTTGCGCAGCGACTCCGGGACGTCGCCCTCCACGATGCGTCGGGCCAGACCCTCCACGATGGCGGTCTTGCCCACGCCCGGTTCACCGATGAGCACGGGGTTGTTCTTGGTGCGTCGACTGAGCACCTGGATGACACGACGGATCTCCTCGTCGCGCCCGATGACGGGATCGATCCGACCCTCCCGAGCGCGCTCGGTGAGGTCCTGCCCGTACTTCTCGAGGGCCTGGTACTGATCCTCCGGATTCTGGGAGGTGACCCGGTGCGAGCCGCGCACCTCGACGAGGGCGAGGAGGAGGTCGTCGCGGGACAATCCGAGTCGGTCGGCGAGCGCCAGCAACAGGTGCTCGGTCGAGAGGTACTCGTCATGGAGCTCCAGACGTTCGGCGTCGGCGCGGTCCATGATCTCGGTGAGTTCGCGGCCGATGCGGGACTCCCCGCCGTAGGCCTTGGGCAGGGCGGCGACGGCGTCGGCGGCAACGTTGCGCAGGGTCATGGGCGCCACGCCCATCTTCTGCAGCACGGGCAGCACGACACCCTCGGACTGGCCGAGCAGGGCCAGCACCAGATGATCGGGGGTGACTTCGGGATTGGAGGCGGACCGGGCGTCGGCAACGGCCTGGTTCAGGGCCTCGGAGGTCTTGAGGGTCCAGCGGTTCGGATCGAGGGCCATGCGGTGTTCTTCCTGTCTCTGGCGACCTGCGTCAGGCGCCAGTCAAAGTTAACAATGAGGCACTCAACTTCATTCCCGACTCGGGGGAAGCGATGCCTCAGGACTCGGTCAGGCGCCGCAGGATCCGGGCCGCCTCGTCGAGGGGGGCCACGGACTGGCGCAAGGGCACGAGATCGCGTCGATGGGTGCGATGGGCCTCGTCCACGGCCGAGACCGCCTCGGCCCGGGCACGGTGGAGGGCGGCCTCCAGATCGGCGATGCGAGCCTCGAGTTCGAGCACCCGCTTCACCCCGGCGAGGTTCAGTCCCTCGTCGGTCAGTTCCTGGATACGGCGCAGATGGGCGATGTCGGCCTCGCTGTAGCGACGCGACCCACCGGTGGTACGGGCCGGCTCCAGCAGACCCTTGCGCTCGTAGATACGGAGAGTCTGGGGATGCACGCCGGCCAGTTCGGCCGCCACCGAGATGATGTACACGGCGCGCACGCGCGTCGTCTCGTCGGGTGTGGGACTCATGCGACCCCCAGATGTTCACGAGGAGCGGACGGCAACGTGGTGGCGAGCGACTCGAGGGCCTCACGCTGTTCATCGGTGAGCTTGGCCGGGACCGACACCTGGACGGTGACCAGCAGGTCGCCGGTGGACTTCGCCGATGCCACTCCCCGCCCCTTGACACGGAAGACCTTCCCCGACGGCGTTCCGGCCGGGATCCGCAGCGTGACGGCCTTGCCGTCGAGCGTGGGAACGGTGAGGTCGGTTCCCAACGCCGCCTCGGTGAACGAGATCGGTACCGACAGGGTGAGATTGCGTCCGTCTCGTCCGAACACGGCGTCGGGCGCGACGTGCACGATCACGTAGAGGTCGCCGGCCGGTCCTCCGTTGCGCCCGGCTGCGCCCCGACCCTTCAGACGGATGCGCTGTCCGTCGGCCACACCAGCCGGGATGCGCACCTTCACCTCACGATTGCGCTTGGTGACACCGGTTCCCCGGCAGTCGCTGCACGGATCGGTGATGACCTGGCCGGCACCGGCACACGACGGACACGGCGAGGAGAACGAGAACATCCCCTGGTTGTCGTCGAGCACGCCCCGACCACCGCACTGTCCGCACGGAACCGGCGCCGTACCGGGCTTGGAGCCCGACCCGCGACAGGTCGAGCAGGCCGCATCCGAGGTCAGGTGCAGGCTCGTCTCGAAACCGGCGAACGCATCGCGGAACGACGCGTGATACTCGGATTCGAGATCGGCGCCGCGCTGAGGACCCCGCGAGCGGTTGCGATGACCGCGGCGACCACCACCCCCGAACAGCCCGCCGAGGAGATCACCGAGATCGGCTCCCTCGAAGTCGAACGTGGCTCCTCCCGGTCCACCGAAGCCGCCGGGACCGCCGAAACCGGCGCCGGGCATGGGGCCCATCCGGCGGACCTCGTCGTACTCGGCCCGCTTGGTCTCGTCACCCACGACGTCGTAGGCGGCCGACACCTCCTTGAACCGTTCCTCGGCTGCGGCATCACCCGGATTGGCATCCGGATGCAACTCGCGGGCCAACTTCCGGTAGGCGCGCGTGATCTCCTTCGGCGTCGCCGTCGACGACACACCGAGGACGGAGTAGTAGTCCTTCTCGAACCACTCGCGCTGAGGAGCCACTGCTACCCCCTCACCTTCACCATCGCCGGTCGGAGCACGCGGCTCTTCCACTGGTAGCCGGTGCGAAGGGTCTCGATCACGATCGACTCGCCACCGTCGCCCTCCTCGTGCAGCACCGCCTCGTGGAGGTTGGGATCGAACGGCTCATCGTGCGGCGCCAGTCGCACGAGGCCATCGGCCTCGAGCAGGTCGACGAGCATCCGGGCGATCGGTTCGACATCGGTGGCGCCGTGGCCGATGGCGGCATCGCAGGCGTCGAGCACCAGGATCAGCTTCTCGGCCAGGTTCTCGTTGGCCCGAGCCCGCAACTCGTCGGCCTCGCGGGCCACACGTTTGCGGTGGTTGTCGAACTCGGCCTTGAGTCGCAGCATCGTGTCGCGGTACTCGTCGCGTTCGGCCACGAGTGCGGCGAGATCGACGATGTCACCGTCACCGTCACCGGACCCACCATCGGACACTGCGCCGTCGAATCCCTGCTCACCGCCGGCCGCCGCCTCCAACAGTTCGTCGTCGAGCGTGTCGGACGAGACCTGCTCGCCCGACACGCCCTCGGGACCCGACATCACTTGGCCTCGTCGTCGACGATCTCGGCATCCACGACCTCGTCGTCGTTCGGTGCCGACGAACCACCGGCTGCGCCCGCCGACTCGCTGGCCGCCGCCTGCTCGTAGAGCTTCTGCGTGAACTGCTGGCTGGCGGTCATGAGGGCATCCGTCGCAGTGCGGATGGCATCCATGTCGGAACCGGCGATGGCGGTCTTCAACTCCGCCAACTTCGACTCGACGTTCTCCCGCTCGTCGGCCGAGATCTTGTCGCCCTGCTCCTTGAGGAGCTTCTCGGTCTGGTACACGAGCGTGTCGGCCGTGTTGCGCACATCGGCCTCCTCGCGACGCTTGCGGTCCTCCTCGGCGTGGGCCTCGGCGTCCTTCACCATCTGGTCGATCGAGTCCTTGGACAGCGAGGACTGACCGGTGATGGTCATGGACTGCTCCTTGTTCGTCGCCCGGTCCTTGGCCGACACGTGCACGATGCCGTTGGCATCGATGTCGAAGGTGACCTCGATCTGCGGAACGCCACGCGGCGCCGGAGGCAGATCGACCAACTGGAACTTGCCGAGCGTCTTGTTGAATTGCGCCATCTCGCGCTCACCCTGCAGCACATGGATCTCGACCGACGGCTGGTTGTCGTCCGCGGTGGTGAACACCTCGGTACGACGGGTCGGAATTGTGGTGTTGCGCTCGATGAGCTTGGTCATGACACCACCCTTGGTCTCGATGCCCAGAGAAAGCGGCGTGACGTCGAGCAGGAGCACATCCTTGACCTCGCCCTTGAGGACGCCGGCCTGCACGGCAGCGCCGATGGCCACCACCTCGTCCGGGTTCACCCCCTTGTGCGGGTCGTTGCCGGTCATCTCCTTCACGAGATCGACGACGGCCGGCATGCGCGTCGAACCACCGACGAGCACGACGTGGTCGACGTCACCCTTGGTGAGACCGGCGTCGGTGATGGCCTGCTCGAACGGAATGCGGCAGCGATCGAGCAGGTCGGCGGTGAGGTCCTGGAACTTCGCCCTCGTCAACTGCTCGTCGAGATGCAACGGTCCGTCGGCGGTGGCGGTGATGAAAGGGAGGTTGATCTGGGTCTGTTGCACCTGCGACAGCTCGATCTTCGCCTTCTCGGCCGCCTCCTTGAGACGCTGCACAGCCATGTTGTCCTTCGACAGGTCGATGCCGTGTGCCGCCTTGAAGGTGTCGACGAGCCAGTCGATGATCCGCTGGTCCCAGTCGTCGCCACCGAGGCTGGTGTCGCCATGGGTCGACTTCACCTCGAAGACACCATCACCGATCTCGAGGACCGACACGTCGAACGTGCCGCCGCCGAGGTCGAACACGAGGATCGTCTGATCCTCGGTCTCCTTGTCGAGGCCGTAGGCCAACGCTGCGGCGGTGGGCTCGTTGATGATGCGCAGCACCTCGAGGCCGGCGATCTGGCCGGCTTCCTTGGTGGCGGTGCGCTGGGCGTCATCGAAGTAGGCGGGCACGGTGATGACTGCCTGGGTCACGGTGTCGCCGAGATAGGCCTCGGCGTCACGCTTGAGCTTCATGAGCGTGCGCGCCGAGATCTCCTGAGCCGTGTACGCCTTGCCGTCGATGTCGATCGTCCAGTTCGTGCCCATGTGGCGCTTGACGGAACGGATCGTCCGATCGGGGTTGGTGATGGACTGCCGCTTGGCCACTTCGCCGACGAGGACCTCGCCGTTCTTGGCGAAGGCGACCACCGAGGGTGTGGTGCGGCTGCCCTCGGAATTGGGGATGACGACCGGTTCGCCGGCCTCGAGGACCGAGACGACCGAGTTGGTTGTGCCGAGGTCGATACCGACGGCCTTGGGCATTGCATGCTCCTTGTGCTGGTGGGCCCGCAGGCCCGTGGTGGGGGTTCCGAACACTGCGTCCGGGTACTGAAGAAACTTGAGTACGGCGTTGACAACTTCCGCTGGCCTCACTCTATTCCCGCTCGGGACCGATTCCCCACCCGCCACCCGGACCCGTCGGCAACGGGACGGTCCGGGCCCCGGCGGTGGGCCACACTGGGCCCATGACCACCACCGCCACCCTCGTCCTGCTCCGGCACGGCCAGAGCACCTGGAACCTCGAGAACCTCTTCACCGGCTGGTACGACGCCGACCTCACCGAACAGGGCCGCACCGAGGCCTCGGCCGCCGGTGGGGCGATGGCCGACGCCGGTGTCGCCCCCACGATCCTGCACACCTCGCTGCAGACCCGGGCCATCCGCACCGCCAACCTGGCCCTCGACGCCATGGATCGACTGTGGGTGCCGGTGCGCCGGTCGTGGCGCCTCAACGAGCGTCATTACGGCGCGCTGCAGGGCATGGACAAGAAGCAGACCACCGAGACCTACGGCGCCGAGCAGGTCTTCGAATGGCGCCGCTCCTACGACGTGCCCCCGCCCCCGCTCGATCCCGACGACGAGCGCCATCCCCGTTTCGACGAGCGCTACGCCGGATTGCCGGCCGACGTGCTGCCGGCCTCGGAGTGCCTGGCCGACGTGGTCGTGCGGATGCTGCCGTGGTGGTACGACGCCATCGTGCCGGACCTGCGGGCCGGCCACACCGTGCTCGTCGTGGCCCACGGCAACAGTCTTCGCGCCCTCATCAAGCATCTCGACGGGATCTCCGACACCGACATCGCCGACGTGAACCTCCCCACCGGCGTGCCGATGCGCTACGAACTCGGACCCGACATGCGCCCGGCCGCCGCAGTGCCTCTCGAGTCCCGCTACCTCGGCGATGCCGAAGCGGCCCGCGCGGCGGCCGAGGCCGTGGCCCGTCAGGCCGGATGACCGACGGATCGAACGAGCACGGACCCGGAGCGGTCCCTATGCTCTGTCGCCATGGCACGTGACGCATGGCTCGACCACCTCGCGCAGGTTCCCCTGTTCGCCGAGTGTGACAAGAAGCAGCTCCAGCAGGTCGCCTCGGCATCGACCGAACTGTCGGTCGATGCCGGCAAGGTCCTGGTCAGGGAAGGCGACGTCGGGCACGAGTGCTTCGTGATCGTCTCCGGTTCGGCCTCGGTCACCCGCGGTGGCCAGCCGGTGGCCACCATCGGCGCCGGCGCCGTGGTCGGAGAACTGGCGCCGCTCACCGGCGCGGCCCGCACCGCCACGGTCACCGCCGACACCGCGATGGAGATCCTCGTGATCGGGCAGGGCGAGTTCAACGGCCTGCTCGAGGAGGTCCCCGGGCTGGCCGTGACGCTGCTGCGCTCGCTCGCCACCCGTCTCGCCACCGACGACTGAGCCGTCACCGCGCTCGCCGGTGACGACCTCGTCGCCGGCCCGCGGAGCCCGACGCGGGTAGCGTTCGAACCGCTATGGAGAACAAGCGCCTCAAGGGCCCCCATCTCGTCCTTCTCATCGGTGTCGCCTTCGCGTCCGTGACCGCACTGTCGGGGATCGCCGCCGCCGTGTTCCAGCAACACGACGAGTCGCCCACCACGCGAGAGGTGTTCGGTGGCATCCCGACTCCGCTCAAGTTCGCCTTCTACGCCATCACCTCGGTGCTGCTGATCTATGGCGCGGTGCTGTTCGGCCAGCGGGTCAAGAACTGGGGCCGTGGCCGTCCCGACGATCGTCGGACGACCCCCCGCAACGTGAAGCGTCGACTGGCGGACTTCCGGGCCGGGGTCTACATGCAGACGCTGCTGCGGGACCCGGCCGCCGGCATCATGCACTCGCTCATCTACTTCTCGTTCCTGGTGCTGCTGGCCGTCACCACGATCCTCGAGATCAACCATCAGGTGCCCGAGTCGTGGAAGTTCCTCAACGGCAACGTGTACATGGCGTACTCGTTCGTCGGCGACCTGGCCGGCCTGTGCCTGCTGGTGGGTGTGGTGTGGGCCATCATCCGCCGCTACGTGCAGCGCCCCTACCGGATCCGCATCAAGTCGAAGCCCGAGCACGCGGTGATCCTCGGCATCTTCCTCGCCATCGCGGTCACCGGCTTCGGCACCGAGGCGTGGCGCATCGCCGACACCGGGATGCCCTCGTTCGAGAAGTGGTCCTTCGTGGGCTGGCCCATCGCCACCCTCATCGACGGTTCGTCGAACCTGGCCGGTGGCCACCAGATCTGGTGGGTCGCCCACATCCTGAGTTTCTTCGCCTTCCTGGCCATCCTGCCTGTGACGATGCTGCGCCACATGTTCACGTCGCCCCTGAACATGTACCTGAAGGACCGGCCGCGACCCAAGGGCGCCATGAAGCCGATGCCCAATCTCATGGAGACCGAGCTGGAGACGTTCGGCGCCTCCACCGTCGAGGACTTCACCTGGAAGCAGTTGCTCGACCTCGATGCCTGCACCATGTGCGGACGCTGCACCTCGGTGTGCCCGGCGCACGCCACCGGCAAGCCGCTCGATCCCCGCGAGATCGTGCTCAAGTCCGGTGAGGTCATGGCTGCCACCGGCAGCCCCAAGGTGTCACCCCCGATCGGTGTCGTCCCCGAGATCACCGTGACGGCCGATTCGCTGTTCGAGCGGATCACACCAGAGGAGATCTGGGCGTGCACGACCTGCAAGGCGTGCGACGAGAACTGCCCGGTGAACATCGAGATCCTCGACAAGATCCTCGACATGCGGCGCTACCTGTCGCTGATGGAATCGAACTTCCCCACCGAGCTCGGCAACGCATACCGCTCGATGGAGAACAGCGGCAACCCGTGGGGCATGAGCCAGAACGATCGTGCCGACTGGGCCGAGAAGTTCGAGGGCATCGAGGTGCTCGACGGCTCCAGCCCGCTGGAGGCCGACTACCTCTACTG
>VERC01000032.1 GCA_018882825.1 Acidimicrobiia bacterium
CGCACCTCCCCACCGCACCAACTCCCACCCACCTCCCCACTGCTGCTGCACTTCACGAAAGGAATGATCCGATGCTCGCCGAGACGCTCGACGACATCTCCCCGGCCGTCAGGGCCGGTGCCGCCTGCCGGGACGTCGGCGTCCCGCTGACCGGCATCTTCTTCTCCGAGGAGCTCACCGACATCGCCGCGGCCAAGTCGATCTGCGCCACCTGCCCGGTGATGGTCGAGTGCCTCGAGGGGGCGATCGCGCGTCACGAGCCCTGGGGCGTGTGGGGCGGGCAGATGTTCGTCAACGGTCGGATCCTCCCCACCAAGCGACGCCGTGGTCGTCCGCCGGTCGTTCCCCGCCCCGAGGATCGACTGCCCGACATACCGGTCCCGGCTCACCTCCGGGCCTGGTTGCGATCGGCCTGACCCCCACTCGCCCCCACCCGGACCGGGTGCGGCTGCCGCCTGCGGGCCGGTCGCACCTGCCGTCCCGGGCGGGATGCGTGGTGATTGGGAGCGGCGCGGGACCACGGGTACCGTCACCATCGTCCCCGACGGAGACGAACCACCCATGGAGAACGCGCCGCTCCCGCCCCACCAGCACCACCGCTCGAGTCCGGGCGCGTCGTGGCGTCGGTGGCTCCCCGCCCTGCTGGCGGGCATCGTCGTGCTCGCGCTGGCCACCGCACTGGCGGTGTCGGTGCTCGGGGGATCAGGTTCCGATCCTTCCGACGTGGTGAAACTGGACCCGAACGGCACGTTGCCGCCGGGACTGCCCGACTCCTCCGACGATCCGGTCGGTCAACGCATCGGCGCGCTGCAGTACACGACCTTCGACGGCCGCACCGTCGACCTCGCCACCGACGGGAAACCGTTGTTGTTGAACTTCTGGTCGTCCACATGTGCCCCATGCGTCCGCGAGATGCCGGCCCTCGACCAGGTGTGGCGGGCCAACCGTGACCGCGTCGACGTGCTCGGACTCGACTACGTGGAAGCGCCGGAACTCGGTCAGGCGATGGCGGCACGCACCGACGTGCAGTACCCCATCGCCCGCGACGCCAAGGGAACGCTGCTGCGACGGTTCGGTGGCACGGGCCTGCCCTATACCGTCCTGATCGGTGCCGACGGCACGGTGCTCGCGGTGCATGCCGGCGAACTCGACGCCGCCGGCTTCCAGCGACTGATCGACACCGCTGCCGGTCGGTGACGTGAACTCGTCGATCCTCTACGCCTTCAGCGTCGGCATGGTGGCGACGTTCAATCCCTGCGGCTTCGCCATGCTCCCGGCGTACCTGTCGTACTTCCTCGGACTGGAGAACGACGAGCGCCTCGACCACAACAGCGGCGCCACCGTCCTGCGCGCGCTGGTGGTGAGTGCCGTGATGACCGCAGGGTTCCTGGTCGTCTTCGGGGTGCTCGGACTGCTGCTCGATCCGGTCCTGTCGTCGATCAACGACAAACTTCCCTGGCTCACGATCGTGCTCGGCCTCGTGCTGCTGGTGTTGGGCGTGAGGATGCTGCTCGGTCGCGAGATCACGATCCGGCTGCCGAAGATCGCCCGCGCGCCCGATTCCCGAGAACTGTGGTCGGTGTTCGTGTTCGGAGTTTCGTACGCGCTGGTGTCGATCAGCTGCACGCTGGCGCTGTTCATCGCTGCCATCTCGACCGTGATCGAGCAGCAGAACCTCCTCGTCGGCATCGCCGCCTTCCTCGCCTACGGACTGGGCATGGGGATCGTGCTCATGGTCCTCACCGTCGCCCTCGCCCTCGCTCGCCAGGGCTTGGTACGTCGGATGCGCGGCGTCCTCCCCCACATCAACCGCATCTCCGGGGTACTCCTCGTACTCGCCGGCGGCTACGTCGTCTACTACGGCTGGTACGAGTTGCGGGTCCTCGACGGCGAGACGAGCGGCGGTGGCGTGGCCGGCTGGATGTTCGACCTCAACGCACGCATCACCTCGTGGATCAACTCGGTCGGCGCCGGTCGACTCGGACTGATCGGTGGACTGGTCATCGCCGCGATCGTGTTCGTCGCGCTGCTCGAACGGGCCCGGTCGGACGACCACTGACCGTCCACCGGTAGCCTCGCTCCATGGATCTTCGTGTCTTCGTCGAACCCCAGCAGGGCGCGTCGTACGCGCAACAGGCAGCCGTGGCTCGCACCGCCGAAGAACTCGGCTTCGACGGGTTCTTCCGCTCCGACCACTACCTGCGGATGGGTGAGGGCGATGCGCTCCCCGGGCCGACCGACACGTGGGTGACGCTCGGCGCCATCGCCCGGGAGACCTCCACCATCCGGCTGGGCACGTTGGTGGCCTCGGCCACGTTCCGTCTCCCCGGTCAGTTGGCGGTCGCCGTGGCCCAGATCGACGACATGAGCGCTGGCCGGTTCGAACTCGGTCTGGGTGCGGGGTGGTTCGACACCGAGCACACCGCCTACGGCATCCCGTTCCCCACGTTGGGGCAGCGCTTCGACATGCTCACCGAGCAGCTCGAGATCATCACCGGGATGTGGGCCGCACCGCTCGACTCGCAGTACTCGTTCGAGGGCGATCACTACGGACTGGTCGGATCCCCGGCACTGCCCAAGCCGGTGCAACCGGGAGGGCCGCCGATCATCATCGGTGGGTACGGTGCGAAACGCACGCCGGCACTGGCTGCGCAGTACGCGTCGGAGTTCAACCTGCCGTTCCCTCCGCTCGAGATCTACCGGTCGATGTGCGACAACGTCCGGGCTGCGTGCGAGGCGCGCCGACGCGATCCCGAATCGTTGACGTACTCGGTCGCTCAGGTGGTGTGCTGTGGCACCAGCGAGAGCGAGATCGCCCGTCGTGCCGCCCGGATCGGTCGCGACGTCGATGAACTGCGGAAGAACGGGTGCGCCGGAACGCCGGCCGAGGTGCTCGATCGCATCGCCGCCTTCGCCGAGGCCGGCGCCGGACGTCTCTACCTGCAGTTCCTCGACATGGACGATCTCGACCACCTGCATCTCGTGGCCGAGGAGGTCATGCGCCTGCTGCCGTGACATCGTCGGCGGTGGGACGCGCCACTCGGCCGTGAACGAACCGTCGCCGCCGTTCAGGGACTGAGGCGGTCGATGGTCCACTCGGTACCGACCGTCCGGTCGGTCGTGTAGCGGAACCGATCGTGCAGGCGCGACGGCCGGCCCTGCCAGAACTCGACGCGGCGAGGGAACACACGGAATCCGCCCCAGTGCGGTGGGCGGGGCACGTCGGTGCCCGCGAAACGGGTCTCGGCCGCAGCCCACCGGGCCTCCAGCGACGCGCGGCCATCCAGCACCTCGCTCTGATCGGAGGCCCACGCCCCGATCTGCGAACCCCGGGGTCGCGTGGCGAAGTACTCGTCGCTCTCGGCCGGAGTCACGCGCTCGACGGTCCCCTCGACCCGAACCTGTCGAGCCAGGAGGTTCCAGGGGAAACAGATCGCCGCCACCGGACGGGCCGCGAGTTCGCGCCCTTTGTGGCTCGCGTAGTTGGTGAAGAACACGAAGCCATGATCGAGGCCACGAAGCAGGACGTGGCGCGACGAGGGCACGCCGTCGTCACCGACCGAGGAGACGATCATCGCTTCGGGTTCGTGCAGGCCCACCTCGGTGGCGAAGTCGAACCAGCGGCGGAACTGCTCGAAGGGATCGTCCGCCAGCTCGGCACGGCGAAGACCCCGCTCCTGCAACTCGGACCGCAGGACGTCGAGATCGGGGCACGCACTCATGGGCCAATTCCAGCGCCGCCCGGGACCGCGCGCCAAACGGCCGTGAATCGGACGACTGCTACCGTCGGTGCGTGTCCGCTCCACGTGCGCACGCAGTGGTCGAGAGGATGCTGGCAACGGGGCGCGCTGCCAGTCGCTCGGTCCTGTGGTTGCTGCGCTGGACCGTCATCGGCATCGTCATCGGGAGCGTCGCCGGTCTGGCGTCGGCCGCCCTGCTCGCGTCGCTCTCGTGGGCGACCGATGCCCGCCTGGCCGACGGATGGCTCCTGTGGCTCCTCCCGGTGGCCGGCCTCGGGATCGGACTCGCCTATCACTACACGGCGGGACGGGCCGCCGAGGGCAACAACCTGATCATCGACGAGATCCACCAGCCCGATGCCGGCGTTCCTCGTCGCATGGCGCCGCTCATCTTCGCCTCCACCGTCGTCACCCAACTCTTCGGTGGATCGGCGGGCCGGGAGGGGACCGGTATCCAGGTCTCGGTGAGCCTCAACGACGCGCTGGCGCGTGTGCTCCCGCTCTCGCGTGCCGATCGACGGGTGATCATGATCGCCGCGATGTCCGCCGGCTTCGGCGCACTGTTCGGTGTGCCGATCGCCGGGGCTCTCTTCGGGCTCGAGGTCCAGGAGGTGGGACGGGTCCGCTACGAGGGAGTGGTGCCGGCGCTGGCCGCATCACTCACCGGCGACCTCGTCGTGCGCGGACTCGGCATCGCCCACGTGCCCACGCCCGAACTCGCGGACGTCAGGATCGACCCCTCCACCCTGCTGAGGGTCGCGGTCCTCGGCGTCGCCTTCGGTCTCGTGGGCGGAGCATTCATCCTCATGGTGCGATCGTGCCGGCGCATCGGCGCCCGACTAGTGCGCTGGCCTCCGGCTCGCCCCGTGATCGGAGGTGGGCTGGTGATCGGGTTGACGCTGCTCGTGGGGTCCCGCGACTACCTCGGGCTCTCACTCCCTCTCGCCGAGAGCGCCCTCGCCGGTGACCACACCGGCGGCCAGGTGTTCGCACTCAAGTTGCTCTTCACGGCGGTGACGCTCGGATTCGGCTTCTACGGCGGTGAGGTCACCCCGTTGATGATCATCGGCTCGACGCTCGGGGCGGCGTTGGCCCCCGCCGTCGGTCTACCGATCGCGCTCGGGGCGGCGCTGGGGTACGTGGCCGCCCTCGCCGGTGCCGCCAACATCCCCGTCACCTGCACGGTCATGGCCGTCGAGTTCTTCGGCGGTCACGCGCTCGTTCCCGCGGCGGTGGCGTGCGTGCTGGCCTACGTCTTCAGTTCGCGTCTCAGCATCTACGAGTCTCAACGACTCGCCGACCGCAAGGCCGATCCCGACGGGACACTCGGTGCCCGTCTCGGCGATCTCCGCTCGACATCGGGTGACGACGACTGACGATCAACCGATCGAAGTGGCGCCACGGAAGTAGGGCAACAGCACCTCGGGCACACGAACCGTTCCGTCGGGCTGACGATGTGTCTCGACCACTGCCGCCCAGACCCTGGGCACCGCCAACGCCGAACCGTTGAGCGTGTGCACCGTCTCGTTGCCCTTTCCGCCCTCGGGCCGGTACCGGATGTTCGCCCGACGCGCCTGATAGTCACCGAACCAGGACACCGATGAGACCTCCAGCCACTGATCGACACCCGGGGCGTACACCTCGATGTCGAACGTGCGGGCCGACGAGTTACCGAGATCACCGACGCACAGATCGAGCACGCGATAGGTGAGACCGAGGTCGGCGATGAGACCCTCGGCCCGGGCCAGCAGTTCGGCGTGAACCTCGGCCGCCTGTTCGGGCGCGGCGTAGGCGAGGATCTCGACCTTGTCGAACTCGTGCACGCGCAACAGCCCGCGAGTGTCGCGTCCGGCCGAGCCGGCCTCGCGCCGGAAGCATGCCGTCTGCGCCATCAACCGCATGGGCAGATCCGCACCACGCAGGATCTCGTCACGGGCCAGAGAGGTGAGCGGCACCTCGGCAGTGGGTATCGCCCACAGGTCGTCGCGCTCGAGGTGGTACGCGTCGTCGATGAACTTGGGCAGGTGACCGGTACTGACCATGGTGTCGGTGAGCACCACGGTGGGCGGACGCACCTCCTCGAAGGCATCGGCGTTGCGATCGAGTGCGGCCTGACACAGGGCACGCGACAGCGTCGCCCCGGCGCCGCGGAACATGGTGAACATGGCACCCGACATGCGCACCGCCCGTTCGAGGTCGAGGATGCCGAGTTCGGAGCCGATGTCCCAGTGGGGCACGCGTTGGTGCTCGGCCCAGGCTGACGGATCGTCGCCCGGTCCCACCCGCGTGAGTTCGACGTTGTCCTCGGCGCCGGTGCCATCGGGCGCGTCGGGTGAAGGGAGGTTGGGGATCACCAGCAACAGTTCCCGTATGCGAGCCGACAGTTGCTCGGCCGACGCCGCCATCGCCCGCTCCTGCTCACCGATGGCCCGACTCTCCTCCTGCAGGGCTTCGGCGCCGACGACATCACCGTCGCGACGTCGCACTCCCACCTGTTTCGAGAGCTCGTTGATCCGGGCCCGCAACTCGTCACGAGCCGACTGCACCAGTCGGTGCTCCTCGTCGAGCACGGCCACCCGGTCGAGCTCGACGAGGACCTCGGCATCGCCCCGACGAGCCAATGCGGCGCGCACGCCAGCGAGGTCGGTCCGGATGCGACGGAGGTCGATCACGGTGCAGAACCGTAGTCGTCGGCCCGGTAGCGTCCGATCGTGGATTCCGGTGACGTGGCCATCGAGGTCGACGGGCTCGTCGTCCGCTACAGCGAGCGAGTCGCCGTCGATCACCTGTCGTTCACCGCCGCTCGGGGCGCGGTCACGGCGCTGCTCGGTCCCAACGGTGCCGGCAAGACCAGCACGGTGGAGACACTCGAGGGTTACCGACGGCCCGATGCCGGCACGGTCCGGGTGCTGGGACTCGACCCGTTCGGCCAGCACGCGGCCCTCGTGCCCCGCATCGGGGTGATGCTCCAGGCCGGCGGCGTGTACTCGGGCATCCGACCACTCGAGGTCCTTCGCCTGTTCGCCTCCTACTACGAGGACCCCGTCGACCCGACCGAGCTGCTCGAGCTGGTCGGCCTGACCGACCTCGCCCGTTCCACCTGGCGGTCACTGTCGGGCGGGGAGCAGCAGCGACTGTCGATGGCCCTGGCCCTGGTGGGACGACCCGAGGTCGCCTTCCTCGACGAGCCGACGGCCGGAGTCGACCCCGCTGGTCGTCACGTGATCCGCCGCATCGTCGCCGACCTGCGGGACCGGGGGACGACAGTGCTGTTGACCAGCCATGACCTCGACGAGGTCGAGCGTCTCGCCGACCACGTCGTCATCATCGATCGTGGCCTGGTGCTGGCCGAAGGGGCACCGGCCGATCTCGTGCGGGCGGGCGCTGGCGAGGACCTGCGCTTCGGGGCCCCGGCGGGACTCGACACCGTGGCACTCTCCTCGCGCCTCGGCGCGACGGTGGAGGAGGTGACCCCCGGGGAGTACCGGGTCACGGGGTCGGGCACCCCGGCCCTCATCGCTTCGCTCACCGGATGGCTGGCCGAACACGACCTCCCGCTGGCCGACCTGCGCGCTGGTCGTCAACGACTCGAGGACGTCTTCCTCCGTCTCACCGAGGACAACGCCGCGCCGGCCGGTTCGGCCGATCGAGAGGGTCGTTCATCCGGTCGACGCCGGGGGTCACGGCGGTGAGGGCATTCGTCGCCCAGACCCGCACCGAGTTGCTGCTGAGTCTGCGCAACGGCGAACAGGTGCTGGTGAGCCTCGTCATCCCGCTGTTGCTGCTGGTGTTCTTCTCGACGGTCGGGGTCCTGCCCGTTCCCGACGGCGTGGTCGAGCGGGTGGACTTCCTCGCTCCCGGCATCCTCGCTCTCGCCGTGATGTCCAGCGCCATGGTGAGTCTCGGGATCGGGACTGGCTTCGAACGGCAGTACCACGTGCTGAAGCGGCTCGGCTCGACGCCACTCGGTCGCGGGCGATGGGTAGGGGCCAAGATCGGCCTCGTCGTGGCAGTGCTGGCCATCCAGAGCGCAGCGATCGTCGTCGTGGCCCTGCTCCTCGGATGGGATCCGGGCAGCACGACGTGGCTGGCGCCGTTCGCCATGCTCCTCGGCGCCGCGGCCTTCGCCGGCATCGGACTGCTGCTGGCCGGCACCCTCCGAGGCACGCTCACCCTGGCGCTGGCCAACGGTCTCTACCTCGTCCTCCTCCTGCTGGGCGGCATGATCGTGCCGTTCGAGGAGATGCCCGGCGCGGTGGGATCCATCGGCGAACACTCGCCGGCCGGAGCACTCAGTCAGGTGCTGCAGGCCTGTCTGCGCGACGGCGCACCGGCTGCTGGGCGTTCGTGGATCGTGCTCGTCGTCTGGGCGCTGGCCATGCCGGTACTGGCGATCAGGTACTTCCGCTGGGATTGACCGGCTCGGCCGACGGCGTGGGCGCGGCCACGGGTGACGCGGTCAGTCCGCCGCGTTCACCCTCCTCCCATTCGAGGATCTCGCGCTCGGACATGACCAGCCCGCGTCGATCGGCCTCGAGGTGGCGCGCCGCCCACTTGAAGAACATGACGGCGATGATGACCCACAGATAGACGGCCTCGAGGAGTTTCATCATCAGTCCGGCGGCGATCT
This sequence comes from Acidimicrobiia bacterium, assembly GCA_018882825.1. Classification (GTDB taxonomy): domain Bacteria; phylum Actinomycetota; class Acidimicrobiia; order Acidimicrobiales; family Acidimicrobilacustridaceae; genus Acidimicrobilacustris. Next base: position 8,371 of record VERC01000032.1, read on the forward strand.
GATCGCTCATGACCGAGATGCCCCACAGGCGGATGGGCTGGTCGTAGACCGGGTACGCCGGCGTCGATGCATTGGCCAACCACTGCGCCGGCAACGTGGGAATGATGGACTGCGCGAACAGGTACGCCATCTGTCCCGGTAGCGACATGCGCAGTTCGGGCCACGGTCCGCACACCGGCGTCCACATGAGGAGCGCCGTCAACACGAAGACGACGTGCGCGGAGAAGTGAACCGGGCCATTGACCGCCGCGGTGTCGACGAACGGTGGCCAGTGGGTGAAGAGGTTCCACGCATTGAAGATGCCCCAGGCCAGCACCGGCTTGGCCAGGAACCGGATGACGCGCCACGCGCGTCCACCCGAGCGGACGATCAACTCGGCCAACCACGGCGGGCACGAGAGGAGGAACAACGGCGGGACCACCAACGTCAGCACCAGGTGCTGCAACATGTGTGCCGAGTACAGGCGCTGCTCGGCCACGTCATGGATCGGCCACACCGACACCGCCATCATGAACCCGATCGCCAGCCAGAACGACACGACCTGACGGGTGGAGACGACCTCGGTCCCCGGCGGCACCACCTTCGGACCGATCACCTTGGCCACCCACACTCCGGCGAAGGCGATGGCCAGCCCCAGTCCCCACACCTCCCAATGGGCGGTGAACGAGGGCATGGCGCTGATGATCACGACTCCATCATGCCCACGCGTCACCGATCAGGACAACGCGGCAGCACATCGGATCCGGGGTCAGATGTGTTGACCCGACCAGAAGATCCGGAAGGTGAACATCATCACCAGGTACACGAAGCACGCCAGCACCAAGCCCGTGTAGAAGATCCTCGTGAGGATCGGCTTGTCGAACTTGAGGTGCATGAACACGTAGGCGATGGTGAAGAACTTCACCGCCATCATGATCATGAGGGCCACGATCACGAGATCGCCGCTCCACGCCGGGAAGTCGGGGAACGCGTAGGTCATCACCTCGACCACCGTGATGAGGGCGAGGAAGATCGCCGTGTACACGTAGACGCGATCACGCGAGTAGTCCTTGACGGCGCCGTCGAGGACCTCGACAGGAACGTCATCATGGGAGGTGATGCTCATCGGGCTCGCTCCTCGACGATCAGGGGATCAGGTAGACGATGGCGAAGATGACGACCCACACCACGTCGACGAAATGCCAGTACAGACCCACGACCTCGACCGTCTCCGACCGGTGCTCGGGCAACTTGCCTCGCAACGACAGGACGATCAACGAGACCAGCATGATGATGCCGACGGTCACGTGGACGCCGTGGAAGCCGGTGAGGGTGTAGAAGGCCGAGCTGAATCGGCTGGTGGTGAAGCCGAGACCCTCACGCACGAAGACGGTGAACTCGTAGATCTGACCGGCGATGAAGGTGCCGCCGAGCAGCGCGGTGGCCGTCAGCCACACCCGCATCCGTTGGTGCTCGGCCCGCTCGATGGCGGACACGGCCAACACCATGGTGAGCGACGACATGAGCAGCACGAACGACGAGGTCGACGTGAAGGGGATGTCGTAGATCTCGTGGGGCGTGGGGCCCTCGAGCGGGTGCTTGTAGAGCAGGTAGGTGGTGATGAGGCCACCGAACAGCAGGCACTCCGAGGCCAGGAAGAGCCACATGCCCAGCTTGGTGTTGGAGATGCCGGTGTTGGTGTCGTGCTCGATGTGCGCATGGGGCGCATGGGCATCCGCGCTCTGGAGCGTGGGCCGGGAGGTGAGTGTCTCAGCCAACGGTCTCGACCTCCTTGGCCTCCGACTCGTCCGCGGCCGGCAGCGCCGAGGCTCCATCGTCGGAGGCATGATCGGCCGGGCCGTGATCGTCGTGGGCGAGGTCGGGATCATCCGGCGGCTCCATGGCCCAGCCGTAGATGCCACCGACCACGATGATCCCGCCGACCATCGCCAGCCACAGGCTGAAGATCATGCCGTAGGCGACGATGGGCAGACCGAAGGCCACCACGATCGGCCAGTACGACGGTGACGGAAGGTGCACGCCCTTCCCGTCGGTCAGGGGCTGGCACACCTCCTCGTCCGACGCGATGCGCACCAGCTTGTGATCGGCGGTCTCGCCGTACTTGCGATACCAGAAGTCGTCGACCCTGGTGATGGTGGGGATCGGATCGAAGTTGTAGGCGGGCGTGGGCGACGGGACCATCCACTCGATGGTGCGGGCATCCCACGGGTCGGGACCGACGGGCGGGAGGCTCTTCGCCTTGCTCCGGCTGTAGAAGATGTTGAACAGGAACAGGACCACGCTGGAGGCCAGCAGGAACGCTCCGATGGTGGCCACCTTGTTCCAGAGCTCGAAGCCGTAGCCGGCGTCGTAGGTGTAGATGCGTCGGCTCATACCCTGCAGGCCGAGGACGTGCATGGGGGCGAAGGTGAGGTTGAAGCCGAGGAGCATCAACCAGAAGTTCGTCTTCCCGAGACTCTCGTTCAGCATGTAGCCGAAGGCCTTGGGCCAGTAGAAGTACATGGCACCCACGAACCCGAAGAACGCGCCACCGAAGAGCACGTAGTGGAAGTGGGCGACGATGAAGTAGGTGTCGGTCTGCTGGGTGTCCATCGGTGCGACCGAGTGCATGACGCCCGAGAGCCCGCCGATGGTGAACATCGTGATGAGGCCGATCGAGAACAGCATCGGAGCCGTGAATCGCAACTTGCCGCCCCACATGGTGGCCAGCCAGTTGAGGATCTTCACGCCGGTGGGCACGGCGATGAACATCGTGGCCAACGAGAAGGCCGTCACCGAGATCGGACCGATACCGGAGACGAACATATGGTGGGCCCACACGCCCCAGCCCATGAAGCCGATGGCGATGCCGGAGAAGACGATGAACGGGTAGCCGAAGATCGGCTTGCGGGAGAAGACCGGGAGGATGTCGGACACCAGGCCGAAGGCCGGGAGGATCATCAGGTACACCTCGGGGTGTCCGAAGATCCAGAACAGGTGCTCCCACAGCAAGGGACTGGCTCCCTTGGCCACGTTGAAGAAGTTGGCGTCGAACAGGCGGTCGAGCATGAGCAGGACCTGGGCCGAGGTGAGCACCGGGATGGCGAACAGCAGCAGGAACATCGACACCAACGCCATCCACGTGAAGATGGGCATCCGCATGAGAGTCATGCCCGGGGCCCGCATGTTGAGCACGGTGACGATGAGGTTCACGGCACCGGTCAATGACGCGATGCCGGTGATGATGAGGCCGAAGTTCCAGAAGTCGATGCCATGGGTCGGTGAGAAGATCACACCGCTGTTGGGGGCGTACATGAACCACCCGCCATCGGCGCCACCACCCAACAACCAACTGGAATTGAGGAAGACACCGCCGAACAGGAAGCACCAGAAGCTGAAGGCGTTGATCCGGGGGAAGGCGACATCCCGGGCACCGATCTGCAACGGGATCAGGTAGTTGGCGAACGCCGCACCGATGGGCATGACGACGAGGAACACCATCGTCGTGCCGTGCATCGTGTACACCTGATTGTAGAGACTGGCCGAGAGCAGCGATCCCCGCGGCGCCCACAACTGGGCGCGGATGAGCAGGGCCTCCACACCACCGATGGCGAGGAAGAAGATGGCGGCGGCGCCGTACATGATGCCGATCTTCTTGTGATCGACGGTGGTGATCCACGAGCGCCAACCGGTCGCTGCCGTCGGGCGCGTGAACACTCCGGCCGGCGAGTAGTCCGGCGTCGTGTCACCGGCCTCGAGGGCGAGTGGGCGTTCTTCAGTGAGTGCCATTTCCTGCTCCCGGGAGGGTGGTGCCAGAGATCATCATCGGTCAGTTCAGGGTCTCGAGGAAGGCGACGAGTTGGTCGATCTGCTCCTCGGTGAGGCCGAGCGCCGGCATGCCTCGCCCACCCTGCGGGTACATCGGCTTGAGGGCCGGCGCGTTGCGCAACCACGCCTCCAGCGTCACCCGATTGACCCGTGAAGTGTCGACCTTGCCGCCGAGCAGCGCGGCACCGGGATCGCCGGCCTCGGCCACGTCGGACGGATCGCCGGGTGTCCCATCGGGATTGACCGGGTCGTAGAGGTTGAAGATGGAGCCGGCGAAGGTGCCACGGGTCATGAGGTGGGTCAGGTTCGGCGCCACCCCGGCCACCAGCGGCGGCGGGTTCTCCTTCATCTTCACGTCGTTGATGCCGTTGATGACGTGGCACTGGGCGCACAGCGCCTGCCATACCTTGCGCCCCTCACGGGCCACGGGATCGGTCGGCTCGGCCGCCTTGTCGGTCTGCTGGTTCGTGACCCAGGCCCGGTAGTCGCTCTCCGAGACGGCCCGCACGAGCATGCGCATGTTGGCGTGGGAGAGGCCGCAGAACTCGGTGCACTGGCCTCGGAACCAACCGACATCGTCGGCCTGCAACTTCCACGGCGACTTCATGCCCGGCACGGCATCTCGTTTGCCGTTCAGCCCCGGGATCCAGAACGAGTGGATGACGTCGTTGGACGTGGTGGTGAGTTCGATGGGTCGGCCGACGGGAATGACCATCTCCGTGGCAGTGACGATGTCACGAGGGCCATCGAAGGAACCGTCATTGTCGATGTCGTAGCGGTACTGCCACCACCACTGCTGCCCGGCGACCTCCACCTTGATGGAGTTCTCCTCCGTCTTGTTGAGGTCGATGATCCCGATCACGGTGCCGACGCCGATGCCGGCGAGGATCAGGGCCGGGAGGATCGTCCATCCGATCTCCAGAGGCGTGTTGCCATGGAGCTGGTTCGGGAACTCCCCGGGATCGTCACCCTTCCGCTCGCGGAAGCGGCGGGCGATGTAGAGCGCCGCCGCCATGACCAGCACGAACACCACGCCGGCGATCGCCGTCACCGGGACGAAGAGGTTCTGGATGGTCTGTGCCGACGGCCCCTTGGGTGTGAGGGTGGTCAACTGCTTACCGTCGTTGAAGAAGCTGTCCACGATCAACGCCGTGAACAGCACGATGACGACGATGAGGACGACAGCGCCGAACAGACGGACGAGTCGGGGAGTGCGGTGCATCTACGCTCCTCGGAAGGCGGAACGGTGTCCGCGACGATGGGGGACGACGGCGGAGAGCGTCATGCGCCCACTCCGATCGATGGGACGGATGACGCGATCGCCGCTGCTCCCTCGGACGAGTGGTGCTCGATCTTCCGCTCTCCGGCCAGAGCGGCAGCGATCCCGGCGGCGATGATGGCGATGGCGGCGAGGATCACCAACACGGTGGTCAGCACCCGCGACACCTGCGGCTTCAGAGCCAGCAGCACGCAGACCAGGAAGAACACCAGCGCCACCAGACCGAAGATCCACACCGACGCCGTCTTCGACACCGTGAGCAGCACGCGGGAGAGGCCGATGGCGATGATGGCCACGGTCACGATGGAGATGACCGGTACCCGCAGTGGATCGATGAAGCGGTGGTAGAGGCCGATGTTGGCCCCGGCATCGCCGGTGGCGTGCTCGGCCCAGGTGCGCAGAGTCCACACGAAGGCGATGCAGACTGCAACGGCTACGGCGGCGATGGTCATCCAGCGAGTCCCCGTGGCCAACCCGATGAGGAAGAACACGGTGGTGAGCGCGGTCAGGGCCGGGAGGTAGTTCACGCCCACCGGTGCCGGGACCACGGGCGCGGTCTCGGTGTGCACGACCTGGGCCTGGGCCGCCGGGTCGGCATCGCGGAAGGCGATGAGGATCCCGGCGAGGAACCCCGAGGCC
>VERC01000033.1 GCA_018882825.1 Acidimicrobiia bacterium
CCCGGGCCTATGTCGAGCGACTGATCGACCAGCGTCGTGCGCAGGTGACGACCACCACGACCGTCTCGACCTCGGCCACCTCGACGTCGACCACGACCGTCGTGCGGCGACGCCGTGACCGGCCGCCGTACCACCGAACTCGGCCTCATGGTGATGGTCGTCGTGCTCATCTCGGTGGCCTACGTGCTGGCCAGTCTCGGATCGCAGTCGCAGATCCCGGCCGACATCGTTCCGTTCCTCCTCGTCGTGCTGGTACTGCTCATGACCGCGCATCTGGCGGTACGAAAGTTGGCCCCCGACGCCGACCCCGTCCTGCTGCCCACCATCGCCCTGCTCAACGGATTCGGGTACGTGGTCATCGCCGGACTCAACGAGCGACTGGCCGCCGCCCAGGCCACGTGGACGGCGGTGGCCATCGCCGCCTTCGTCGGCACGTTGTGGTTCGTCAAGCGACCCCGCGACCTCGAGCGGTACCGCTACACGTTCGCCCTGGTCGGTCTCGGTCTGCTGCTGCTGCCGCTGGTGCCCGGTATCGGCTTCGACGCCGGTAGCGGCAGTCGTATCTGGGTGCAACTCGGGCCGATCAACTTCCAGCCCGGTGAGGTGGCCAAGGTGGCACTGGCCATCTTCTTCGCCGCTTATCTCGCCGATCAGCGCGAACTCATCGCCACCAGTCAATGGCGACTCGGTCCTCTGCGCCTGCCCCACCCCAAGTACCTCGGACCGGTGCTGGTGGCGTGGGCCGTCACCTTGGTCGTGATGTTCTACCAGAAGGACCTCGGTTCCTCGCTGCTGTTCTTCGCGTTGTTCGTCGTCATGTTGTGGGTCGCCACCCAGCGCGCGTCGTTCCTCGTCATCGGCGGTGGACTGTTCGCCGCCGGCGCGCTCTTCGCATGGCGTTCGTTCGGACACGTGCGCACCCGCGTCGACATCTGGCTCGATCCGTGGAGGGACCCGAGCGGCACCGGCTTCCAGATCATCCAGGGTCTGTTCGCCATGGCCTCGGGTGGCATCACCGGCACCGGCCTCGGCATGGGTGGCGACACCCGTATCCCCGCCGCCGAGAACGACTTCATCTTCGCCGTCATGGTGCAGGAACTCGGACTGGCCGGCGGTGCCATCGTCCTCATCGCCTACCTGTTGATCGTCGGTTCCGGATTGCGCATCGCTCAGTCCACCGAGATCGCCTTCGACAAGTTGCTGGCCACCGGCCTGACGCTTCTCATCGGTCTGCAGGCGTTCATCATCCTCGCCGGGGTCATCCGGCTTCTGCCGCTCACCGGTGTGGCCCTGCCCTTCATCTCCTACGGCGGCTCGTCGTTGGTCATGAACTACGTGCTGTTGGCCATCCTGTTGCGCATCAGTGACCAGACCGCGCAGCGCGAGCGCGCTCGTTCGCAGGTCGTCATCGGCGCGGCGGCATGAATCGCTCCATCACCCGCCTCGGCATCGCGCTCGTGGTGCTCTTCGTCGCGCTGTTCGTCAAGCTCAACTGGATCCAGGTGATCGACAAGGACGCGCTCGACACCAATCCGCTCAACACCGCGCAGGTGCGGCGTGACTTCAACCGCCCGCGTGGTTCGATCGTCACTGCCGACGGATTCGTGCTCGCCCAGAGCATCCCCAACCCCGATACGAACTCGCAGTTCGAACGGATCCGCATCTATCCCGAGGGTGACCTGTTCGCGCACACGACGGGGTTCTTCTCGTTCCGCTACGGCTCCACGGGCATCGAGAAGCAGTACAACGACGAGTTGGTCGGCTCGACGTTCGGCCAACAGGTGAAGGGCTTCTCCGACCTGTTCGTGAGCAGCCGCAACTCCGGTGACGTCACCGTGTCGTTGCGTCGCGACGTGCAGCAGGTGGCGCGTGATCAACTCGGTGACCGCCAGGGGTCGGTGGTGGCGATCGACCCGCGTACCGGCGCGATCCTCGGGTTCTGGTCATGGCCGTCGTACGACCCGAACCTCGTGTCATCGGTGGAGACGGCGGTGGCCGAGACGGCGTGGAAGTCCTACAACGCCGATCCCGCCCGACCCATGCGCCCCCACATGTACCAGGACCGCTACTTCCCCGGGTCGACGTTCAAGACCGTCACGGCGGCGATCGGACTGCAGACCGGCAAGGTCACCAACGCCACTCCCGTGTATCCGTTCACCGATGGGTACCTCCCGGCCATGACCGACAAGACGATCCGCAACTTCGGTGGTGAGAGCTGTGGCGGTCCGCTCCCCGAGATCCTGCGTGTGTCGTGCAACTCCGCCTTCGCCGAGATGGGAACCGAGACCATCGGTGCCGCCGACATGATGTCGGGGGCGGCCACGTGGGGGTTCAACTCGGCGGCGCCCATCGACCTGCCCGATCCGGTGCGTTCGGTGTTCCCCACCAACCTGGCCAACGATCCTCCGCGACTGGCCATGTCGTCGATCGGACAGAACGACGTGCAGGCCACGCCGCTGCAGATGGCGCTCGTGGCCGCCGGGGTGGCCAACGGCGGAGTGATCATGCGGCCCCACGTCGTCACCGAGGTGCGCAACGACCAGGGTGAGATCGTCTCCACCGTCTCGCCCTCGCGCTGGCTGACGCCGATGTCCTCCACCAACGCCGCCACCCTGGCCGATGACATGCTCGGGGTCGTGCGCGCCGGCACCGCCGCCGGTCTGGCCATCCCGGGCTGTGCGGTGGGCGGCAAGACCGGTACGGCACAGTTGGGCACCGATCCTCCCCGTAGCCACACGTGGATCATCGGGTTCGCCGGACCTCCCGGTGGGCAGCCCACCGTGGCCGTGGCCGTGGTCGTGCTCGATCAGTCCGGGGGCAGCGAGGCCACCGGCGGTCGGGTGGCCGCCCCCATCGCCCGGGCCGTGCTCCAGACCGCCCTCGCCGCTCAGGGCGGGTGCGGATCCCGCTGAGCGTCCGGGGTGGTGGGAGTCCCCGACGGGCCCTCACTAGGCTCTCGCCCGATGAGTGACACCCCGGCGAGTCCCACCGTCTTCAACGATCGTTACGAGTTGCATCGCAAGTTGGCACGAGGCGGAATGGCCGACGTCTATCTGGCCCGCGACCTGTTGCTCGATCGTCCGGTGGCCGTCAAGGTGCTGTTCACCGAGTACGCCCGTGATGCCGCCTTCGTCGAGCGCTTCCGCCGCGAGGCCCAGTCGGCGGCCAACCTCAATCACCCCAACATCGTCGCCGTCTACGACTGGGGCGCGCAGTACGGCACCTACTTCATGGTGATGGAGTACGTCGACGGTCGACCTCTGTCGGAGATCATCCACTCCGAGGGTCCGCTGCACCCTCATCGCGCCGCGGAGATCACCGCGGATGTGGCCGCGGCGCTCGGATTCGCCCATCGCAATGGTGTGGTGCACCGTGACGTGAAGCCCGGCAACATCCTCATCACCCCGGCGGGTCAGGTGAAGGTCGCCGATTTCGGCATCGCCCAGGCGTCGAACGCCAACGCGGCCGACAACCTCACCCAGGCTGGTTCGGTCATGGGCACGGCGACGTACTTCTCGCCCGAGCAGGCCCAGGGTCGTGCCGTCGATCCCCGTTCCGATCTCTACTCGCTCGGCTGCGTGCTCTACGAGATGTTGACGTCACGCCCGCCGTTCTCGGGCGACACCCCGGTGGCCGTCGCCTACAAGCACGTCCAGTCCGAACCCGTCGCGCCCAGTCACATCAACCCGAACGTTCCGCCCGCACTCGAGGCCATCGACCTCAAGCTGTTGGCCAAGGATCCGTCGCAGCGCTACCCGTCGGCCGAGGACCTCCGGTCCGATCTACGTCGGTTCCTCGAGGGTCAGCCCGTGCTGGCCGCCGGTGCTGCGGGCGTGGCAGGCACTGGCGTGTTCGTGGCCGCAGGTGCGGCCGGTGCCACGCCGGCCGACGCGACGACCGTCGTGCCCGCCACGGGTGGTGGCGGGGGTGGCGGTGTCGGGCCCATCAATGGACTCGGTGGACCGGGCGGCTACGCCGGACCTCCCGAGAATCGACGCACGGGCCTGTGGGTTGCTGCGGTCATCATCGGTCTGCTGGTGATCGGCGGCGTGCTGTTCCTCATCGGTTCGTCGCAGGGCAAGCCGGCCGAGAAGGTCGATGTCCCCGATGTCACGACCCTCGATGTCACCGCCGCCACCAACAAGCTCAGTGATGCGGGCTTCAAGGTGTCGGTCAAGAACGTGTCCAACGACACCGTTCCGGCCAATCAGGTCTTCGAACAGAACCCCAAGGGCGGAACGCAGGCCGACAAGGGATCGACGGTGCAGATCACGGTCAGCAGCGGGATCGGCGACGGCACCGTCCCGCAGGTCACCGGTCTGACCCAGGCCGCGGCCGAGTCGCTGTTGAAGACCAACAACTTCATTCCCCAGATCGCCGAGGCGGCCAGTGACACCGTGCCCAAGGGAACGGTCATCTCACAGAATCCGGCGGCCAATGCCAAGGCCCAGAAGAACTCGGTGGTGACCATCACCGTGTCCACCGGTCCGGGCGACATCGCCATTCCCGACGTGACGGGTCTGAGTCAGCTGACGGCGTCGAACCAACTCGGGCAGAAGGGCTTCGCCGTCACCACCACGTCGCAGTCGTCGACGACGGTGGCGGCCGGCAATGTCATCAAGACCACGCCGCCGGCCGGCACCATGGCGTCGCGGGGTTCGACGGTGAACATGGTCGTGTCCACCGGTCCGGAACAGGTGGCGGTGCCGTCGTACACGGCGGGCACCACGACGTGGACCCAGTACCAGGCGGCGCTCTCCGGCGCCGGTCTCACCGGTTCGGGCTGCTCGGTCGGGGCCAACAAGATCTCGTCGACCAACCCGGCGCAGGGCGCGATGGTCAACAAGGGATCCAACGTCACCGTCGTCTGCGCCCCCTGAGGCTCAGCCGCAGCGTTCGAGGAAGTTGGCCACCAGTCGGTGGCCGTTCTCGGTGAGGATCGACTCGGGGTGGAACTGCACACCCTCGACGTCGAACTCACGATGGCGCAGACCCATCACCAGGCCGTCCTCGGTCCACGCCGTCACCTCGAGCACGTCGGGCACCGACGATCGCTCCACCACCAGCGAGTGGTAGCGGGTGGCCTCGAACGGATCGGGGAGACCCGTGAACACACCGGTGTCGTTGTGGGAGATGCGCGACGTCTTTCCGTGCATGATCTCGGGGGCGCGCACCACATCGCCGCCGTAGACCTGACCGATGCACTGGTGTCCCAGACAGACCCCCAACACGGGGACCCGGCCGGCGAACGTGGCGATGACCTCGTTGGACAGGCCGGCGTCCTCGGGACGACCCGGCCCGGGACTGATCAGCACGCCGTCCACACCGAGGGCCTCGATCTCGTCGATGGTGAGTTCGTCGCAACGGTGCACGACTGGCTCCGCGCCCAACTCGCCCAGGTACTGGACGAGGTTGAACACGAACGAGTCGTAGTTGTCGAGCACGAGGATCCGGGCGGCCATCGGACGTCGACCCTACCGGGCGGGTGAGGACCACTACGCTCCGCGCCATGGCCTCTGGAGACAGACCCGCTCCCACTCGCCGCACCGGTGGCGGTGGCCGCCGCCCCGGCAAGAAGGCGACCGTCGACCAGCGCGGTGGTCCGGCCCCCTCCACGCGCTACACGCCGCCCGGCGCCAGCGGCCGTCCGCCGAGCCCGCGCTGGGTGCCGATCTCGATGGTGGTGTTCTTCGTGATCGGGCTGCTCGTCATCTTCCTGCACTACGTCGACGCCGTGCTGCCCGGCGCCCTCAGCAACTGGTGGCTGCTGGGTGGACTGGGGTTCATCCTCGCCGGCATCGTCACGGCCACGCAGTACCGCTGACGGCGTCGGCGCGCCCGGCGTCAGCGTGCCCGGTGTCGGCGTGCCCGGTGTCGGCGTGCACGGTGTCGGAGACGCCCGGGTGAACGACCGGTGACGACTCCCGACCTCGTCCGCACCCTTGGATCGCTCAGCGATCCTCGACCGGTGTCAGCAGGGTCATGTCGTCCTGACAGTGCCGGGGTGGTTCCGGATCGATGTCGGCGGCCACGGTCATGCGCACCTCGGTGCCGCAGATCTCGCAGCGGTAGTGCAACTTCACCTTGCGCAGTTCACCCTCGGGAGGCGGTTCGGGGATCGGCCGGGCCAGACCGCCGAGCATGGTCACGCCGATGCGCAGGATCACCCACACCACGCCGCCGGCCACCAGCACCTTCCACACATCGAGACCGGCGAACAGGCCGATGGCGATGGTGAGCACGGCCAGTCCCGAGATCACCGGGTGCTGCATGCGCCAGCGCGTGTCGTCGGTCGATCGGGCCACGACCCGAGCCTACGACGACGCGGTGCTGTCGCACTCGTCGAGACGAGGGCCTCGCTGGTGACTCAGCGGGCGTTCCACCGGGCCACGGCCCGCATGGAGTGTTCCCATCCGAGGATCGACACGGTGGCCGGATCGAGCAGGAACCGACGCCCCTCGCGAGGGTCGAGTTCGCACCAGCGCGCCACCAGCACCCGCAGGATGTGGCCGTGGGCGAACAGCGCCACCGGTCCGGTCGAGGCCAGCGCCCGGTCGATGACCCGGTCGGCCCGGGCCGCCACCTCGGCGGGTTCCTCTCCGCCGGGCCACGGGCCCGACCAGATCGTCCAGTCGGGCACGGTCTGGCGGATGGTGGCGGTGGTGATGCCCTCGTAGTCGCCGTAGTCCCATTCGCGCAGGTCGTCGTCGACCTCGGCGCCATCGCCCAGTCCGGCCAGCGCGCAGGTGTGACGGGCCCGCGACAGCGGACTCGTCCACACGGCGGCGAACTCGATGCCGGCGAGCACCGCTCCGGCCGCCCGGGCCTGCTCCTCACCGGTGGTGGTGAGCGGGATGTCGGTGCGGCCGGTGTGGCGACCGTCGACGCTCCATTCCGTCTGCCCGTGGCGCACGACGTAGACGAGAGGTTCGTTGCTCATGGCGTCACGCTGCCTCAGGCTGGCGGTTCCGACGGCCATCCGTGATGCGACCGTGTCAGCATCGATGCCGACCTCGGACCCCACGTGCCCGGTTCGTACACCTCGACCGGTCGCACGTCGGTGAGGATCGGTTCGACGATGCGCCACTGCTCGAGCACGGTGTCCTCGCGGGCGAACAGGGTCGGGTCCCCCTTCATCGCCTCCTCCAACAACAACTCGTAGGGCTCGGGCCCGATGTCGGCTCGTTCGTCGGGCGGGGGAGCGAGCGTGATCGCCTGCGGCATCATCGTGTCGCCCGGTTCCTTGTGCAGCCAGGTGATGGCGGCGAAGTTCTGCGGCTTGGCCTCGATCCGCATCGAGTTGCGCGGGCAGTGCGTGTGCTCGTCGAGCCACAGCGGTCGCGGTGGGCTCTTGAACTCGATGGTCATCTCGGTGACCGTCTCGTGCAGCGCCTTGCCGGCGCGCAGGAAGAACGGCACGCCACTCCATCGGGGTGAGTCGATCTCCAGTCGCATCGCCGCGTACGTCTCGGTGTCGGAGTCGGGTCGCACACCGGGCACGTCGAGATAGCCCCGGTACTGGCCGCGCACGTAGTGCTTGGGCTCGACGGCGCGGGTGGCGGTGAGCACCTTCGCCTTCTCGTCGCGCAGTGCCTTCGATCCCTCGTTCACCGGCTGCTCCATCGCCAGCAGCGCCACCATCTGCAACAGGTGGTTCTGCACGACGTCGCGCATGGCACCCACCGAGTCGTAGAAGGCGCCACGATCCTCGACGCCGAACGACTCGGCCATGGTGATCTTCACCGAGTCGACCACGTTGCGGTTCCACATCGGTTCGGTGATGGCGTTGGCGAACCGGGTCACCAGCAGGCTGCGCAATGCCTCCTTGCCCACGAAGTGGTCGATACGGAAGATGGCCGACTCGGCGAAGTGTTCGTGCAGCGTCTCGTTCAACTCGACGGCCGAGTCGTGATCGCGACCGAAGGGCTTCTCGATGACCAGACGCGCTCCCTTGGCCAGTCCCGCCGAGGCGATGCCGTTGGCCACGGTGCCGAACAATGACGGCGGGACGGCCAGGTGGAAGATCGGGTGTTCGCAGTTGCTGGCCCGCTCCCGCAGTCGCTCGAAGGTCGCCACCTCGGAGTAGTTCCCGGAGACGTACGACATGTTGCGGGCCAGACGCTCGAACACGACTTCGTCGATGTCCTCGCCGTCCTCCAGCAATGCCTGACGAGCCTGCACCCGCAGATCGGCGTCGGACCAGTCGGACAGGGCCACGCCGATGACGGGGATCCCCAATCGACCCCGGGCCTCGAGGCGGTAGAGGGCGGGGAACAGCTTCTTTCGGGCCAGATCCCCCGAGGCGCCGAACATCACCAGCAGGTCGGAACGAGGTGCATCGGCGGGGGTGGTGGTGAACGGCATGATGACTCCGAAGGGCCGCGGGACGGCCAACCTAGCCAGCGGCGTTCACCCCCGTCCGACCCTGTCGGAGTGAACCTCGTCGGTACGACGGGGTGTGTACCCCCTCGGCTGCGGTGCCTAGGATCGGCGTCCGTGTCCGGACGGACACGCGGAGGTGGTGCAACGTGCACGTCGTCGTCGTCGGATGCGGTCGGGTCGGTTCGGGGCTCGCCGCCACACTCGTCGAGCGGGGTCACACCGTCTCGGTGATCGATCGCAAGTCGTCGGCCTTCCGTCGCCTTCCCGATGACTTCCCGGGTGACACCATCGTCGGCGTGGGTTTCGACCGTGATCGGCTTCGGGCCGCCGGCATCGAGCGAGCGGGTGCGCTGGCCGCAGTGACCAACGGCGACAACAGCAACATCCTCATCGCCCGCACCGCCAACGAGTTCTTCAAGGTCGAGCGGGTGGTGGCCCGCATCTACGACCAGCGCCGGGCCGCCATCTACGAGCGCCTGGGCATCTCCACGGTGGCCACCGTGCGCTGGGCCATCGAACGGGTGTTGCGTCGGATCGAACCCGATGTCGATGGTGTCGAGTGGGTGGATCCCAGTGCCAAGGTGTGTCTCGTCGAGCGTGTAGTGCCCAGCAGTTGGGCGGGCGCGCCGCTCACCGGGATGGAGACCGCCGGAGCCGCGCGGGTCGTCGCCCTCACCCGCCTCGGTGTCGCCCGGGTGATCGAACCGGCGATGCTGGCGCAGGAGGGTGACGTCGTGTGGGTGGCCGTCGACGGTGAGGGCATCGATGCCTTCGATCGACATCTGGCCGCCGGCCCCACCCCAGGAGGTTCGCACTGATGCGCATCGTGGTCGCAGGTGGAGGGAACGTCGGCACCTACATCGCCGGTGAGTTGCAGCGCTTCGGGCACGAGGTGGTCATCGTCGAGGTCGACCCGGCCCGCGTGGCCCGGGCCCAGGCCGACGGCGAGCCGGCCGGTGTCACCTGGCTGAACGTCGATGGGTGCGAGGTCTCGGAGTTCGCCCGGGCCGAGCCCGATCGAGCCGACGTGGTGGTGGCCGTCACCGGTGACGACGAGGACAACCTCGTGATCTCGCTGCTGGCCAAGCAGGAGTTCAGCGTCCCGAGCGTCATCGCCCGGGTGAACAATCCCGCCAACGAGTGGATGTTCAACGAGACCTGGGGTGTCGACCGGTCGGTGTCGACCCCGCACCTGCTCACCGCCATGGTCGAGGAGGCCGTCACCGTGGGCTCGCTGATTCGGCTCATGACCTTCGGGGACAATGCCGCCCGACTCTCGGAGATCCGACTGGCCGAGTCCTGCCCGGCCAACGGCAAGCGCATCGCCGATCTGGGGTTGCCCCGCGAGTCGACGATCGTCGCCATCCTGCGCGAGGGCAAGGTGGTGATGCCCGGGGGCGACGTGGCGCTCTACGCCGGTGACGAGGTCATGGTGTTGGCCATGGTCGACTGCGAGGACAGGGTCCGCACCATCCTCATCGGCTGATTTTTCGCTCCCGGGGTCGGCGCCCGGGTCGGGAGCGGGCATACTGGCCGGAGTGAGGGGAGTATCCCGTCACGGCGGTGTCGTCATCACGGAACGGGGATCCGTCCCCGGCCCCGGTGCCGCCGGCTCGGACCTCCTCCACTCACCGGGTACCGGGGAGTGGAGGGTCGGGGTGGGAGAGACCTCCGGTCATCGGGCCATCGGCCCGGCGCGACACCGACTGCGACCAGACCGGAGAGTCCCATGTCCATCACCGCCGACCCTCGTGCCGATGCCGCCGATGATGACGGCACCCAATGGTGTGCCCTCGAGGCCGGTGCCGCCGCGGCGGCCCTCGGGGTAGAGCCGACGCAGGGACTGAGCGCCGGCGAGGTCGTCGAGCGCCGCGACCGGTTCGGTTCGAACCGACTGGCGGAACCGCCGGTGCGACCCAAGTGGCTGGTGTTCGTCGACCAGTTCCGCACCGGCATCGTCTACCTGCTCGGTGGCGCCGGTCTGTTGGCCGGGATCCTCGGTGACATCAAGGACCTCGTCGTCATCTTCCTCGTGCTCATCGCCAACGCCGTGCTCGGGTACGTGCAGCAGTCGAAGGCCTCGAACGCCCTCGCCGCACTGGAGCGGATGTTGGTCACGAGGGTTCGGGTGCGACGCGATGGCGTGACCGACGAGGTCGACATCGACGAGTTGGTGCCCGGTGACGTGGTGCTGCTCGAGGCCGGCGACCGAGTGCCGGCCGACGGTCGGCTCGTCCTCACCGCCAACACGTCGATCGACGAGTCGTCGCTCACCGGGGAGTCGGTACCGGTCGACAAGCATGCCGATGCCGATGTGGCCGCTGATGCGGCGATCGGTGATCGCATCAACATGGCGTGGATGAACACGACCGTGGTGCGTGGTCGGGCCGAGATGGTGGTGACGGCCACGGGGATGCGCACCGAGATCGGTCGGGTGGCCGATCTGCTGGCCTCGGCCGAGACCTCGAAGACGCCCCTGGAGAAGCAGCTCGATCATCTCAGCCACCGTCTGGCGATCATCGCCGGCGTCGCCGCCGTGGTGGTCTTCATCACGCAGTGGTTCATCGAGGGTTCGTTCCGCGACGCCATGCTCGGTGCCGTTGCCCTGGCCGTGGCGGCCATCCCCGAGGGTCTGCCCGCTGTCGTCACGGTCACCCTGGCCGTGGGCATCGCCCAGATGGCGAAGGAGAACGCGATCGTCAAGCGCCTCCACTCGGTGGAGACGCTCGGTTCGACGTCGGTGATCTGCTCGGACAAGACGGGCACGCTCACCATGAACCAGATGACGATGCGTGAACTCGACTGCGGTGGTGTCACGTGGCGGGCCGAGGGCGAGGGCTACGCGCCGGTGGGGCGCATCGTGGCCGAGGACGGCTCCGACCGAACCGCCGAGGCCCGGGGTCCGCTGTTGGTGGCGGCCCTGTGCTCCGACGCGGTGCTCATCGACGACGGTGGCGCGCCCGGGATCATCGGCGACCCCACCGAGGCGGCGTTGGTGGTGGCGGCGGCGAAAGTCGGGCTGGTGGCCCCCGACGAGCGCGGCCGTCGGCCCCGACTGGGCGAGGTGCCCTTCGACTCGGCCACCAAGTTCATGGCCACGTTCCATCGTGTCGATCCCGACGATCGGGGTTCCGACGTGATGGTGTGCGTGAAGGGCGCACCGGATGTGCTGCTGGCCCGCTCGACCACCCGCCGACTGGCCGACGGTTCCATCGCACCGATCGACACGACGGCCCGTGACTCGTTGCAGGCGTCGAACCACGCGCTGGCCGCACACGGGCTGCGCGTGCTCGCGCTCGCCTCGCGCACGTTGCCGGCTTCGGAGGTGCTCGGCCCCGACGGCACCGTGACCGATCCCGACACGTGGGTCGACGGGCTGTGCCTCGAGGCACTGGCCGGGATCGTCGACCCGCCCCGTTCCGAGGCCCGCGACGCCATCGCCGTGTGTCGTCAGGCCGGGATCGACGTGAAGATGATCACCGGCGACCACGGTGTCACCGCCGGTGCCATCGCCGCGCAACTCGGCATCCGTGGCGAGGTGGTCACCGGCGACGATCTCGACGCCATGGACGATGCCGAACTGGCGGCCCGTGTCGCCGACATCGGCGTGTGCGCCCGCGTCGCCCCCGAACACAAGGTGCGCGTCGTCGAGGCCCTGCGTTCGCACGGGTCGATCGTGGCCATGACCGGCGACGGTGTGAACGATGCGGCGGCGCTGCGTCGCTCCGACATCGGTGTGGCCATGGGCATCACCGGCACCGAGGTCACCAAGGAAGCCGGCGACATGGTGCTCACCGACGACAACTTCGCCACCATCGTCGTCGCCGTGCGGCGCGGCCGGACCGTCTACGACAACATCCTCAAGTTCATCCGGTTCCAGCTGGCCACGTCGTTCGGTGCCATCTCCACCATCTTCGGTGCGTCGTTGATCGGTCAGCCCGTGCCGTTCACGCCGCTTCAGGTGCTGTGGGTGAACCTGATCGCCGACGGCCCCACGGCCATCGCCCTCGGTCTCGACGCGCCATCCACCGGAGTGATGGACCGCAGCCCCGTGCCCGCAGGTGCGCGCATCCTCGACCGTGCCCGCTTCCTGCGTATCGCCTTCCAGGGCGTGGTCACCGGTGTCGGAGTGCTCGCCCTGTACGCCTGGGCCATCGGCCACTACGGCGAGTCGGCGGAGAACAAGCCCATCGTCGCCATGACACTGGCCTTCACCGCCTTCGTGCTGGCCCAGGTCGTGAACGTGTTCAGCGCCCGCTCCGAGACCCGTTCGGTGTTCAGCCGCGACACGTTGACCAACGGGCGTCTGTGGGCCTCGGTCATCGGTGTGGTGGTGCTGCAGATCGTCATCACCGAGTTCGGCCCGGCCCGGGACCTGTTCGACACCGCGGCGTTGTCGTTCGGTCAGTGGATGCTGTGTCTGCTCCCCCCGGCGGCGCTGCTCGTGGCCGTCGAGGGATGGAAGGCCGGGGCTCGCCGTCGCCGTCGCCGCCCGGTGGAGGCGGTGTGATGACCGCCGAGTCGCACGATCGGGAGTCGCACGACCGGCTGCGCGATCGCCTCGACCGTCTGGAGGACCTCGCCGTCGAGGTCGAGATCGAGACCGGTCGGCGCGAGGAGACCGTCGAGGAGGCCAAGCGCCACATCCTCGTGCGCATCGGGCGGGCGGCGGCCGGGTTCGTCGTCGTCCTGGTGGGCATCGCCCTGCTGCCCCTGCCCGGTCCGGGCACGCTCACGATCATCGCCGGTCTCGCCCTGCTCTCGTCCGACGTCCCCTTCGCTCGCAGACTGCTGCACCGTCTGCGCGACCGGTTGCCGTCCGATGAACAGGGCAAGGTCTCCCGGGGTGTGATCGTCCTGAGCCTGACCGGGAGTCTGCTGCTCACGGGCTTCAGCCTCTGGTGGTCACTCGGTCGCTGAGTCCGCGTCGCGAGGCAGAGATGACGGCGACACCAACGCCGCGGCGTCAGGGAACGACCGACGCCCACGCGTCGAGCAACGACGCGTCGCCGGCGGTGTCGAGACCGTGGGAGCCCACCGGTACACGGTTCCACGCCCACAGGTAGAGGGGACTGGCCGGACCGCGCACGGCGAGGTCTCCCTTGGCGTGCTCGCGGATCGTGGTGGGCTCACCGTCGGCGAAGGTGACGAGCCACTCGCCGGGTGCATCGGTGGCATGCAAATGGAAGCTGGACCCGAGCGTCGGGTTCTTGGCCTTCGACAGCATGGGCATCAGCACGGTGAGCAGTTCGTCGATTCCGTCCACCGCCGAGTCGGCCGCGAAGGGTGCAGGTTCGATGCCGGCGGCGTGCTCGGCGTCCCAGCGGTGGATCTCCACCTCGTGCGCCATGCGGCGCGACCAGAACGCGTTGACCATGTCGCGACCGGTGAAGTTCCAACTCGGCGCCGCCGGATCGGCGGTGGCCAGCGCCTCGCACAGCTCGGCCAGCATCGAGTCGAACGTGTCGAACAGCGCCTCGTCCCGGGGGAGCGGGGAGTAGTCGCCGTCGGCCGGAGGATCGGTCGTGCCGCTGCGCACGCACAGAGCGGTTCGTTGCAGCACCTTGCCGGTGTGACCGAGCAGACGGCCGACGGTCCAGCCCGGACAGTGTTCGACGGGTGCATCGAGGCCGGCGGTGCGGGCGGCGCC
>VERC01000262.1 GCA_018882825.1 Acidimicrobiia bacterium
ACCCGACCGAGAATCCGGTGGATCATTCGGTGGACCTCGACGACCTGGTCGATGCCCGCGGTGTCGACGAGTCGGGTGTCGGCCGGATCGCCGCCACCTTCCCCGGCGCCGAACTGGTCGAGGACGCCTGAGTCCCGCCCTTCGCCCCCACCGATCCACGGAGTCGTCATGTCAGACCAGTTCGATCTCGGTTCGATGCTCGCCGGAGCCATGGAACTGCAACAGCGGTTCGAAGTGGCGCGCGCGTCGGTCGATCAGGCGGAGTTCACCGGCACGGCCGGCGGCGATGCCGTCTCGATCACGGTGACCGGGAACCTGCGCGTGCTCGACGTGTCGATCGCTCCGGCGGCGGTGGAGGCAGGCGACGTGACGATGCTCGAGGATCTCGTCACGGCGGCGCTGACCGACGCCATCGCCCGCATCGACCGCATGCAACAGGAGGTCATGAGCGAGTTCCAGATGCCCGACATCGGTGCGCTGGGCGACCTCGGGGGCCTCGACGCGCTCGGCGCATCCGACGTGATCGACATCGAGGACCGATGAGCGTCTACGCCGGTCCCGTCCAGGACCTCATCGACGAACTCGGTCGTCTGCCGGGAGTGGGCCCCAAGTCGGCGCAGCGGATCGCCTTCCATCTCCTCAAGCTGCCCGCTGCGGACGCACTGCGACTGGCCTCTGCCATCGCGGTGGTCAAGGAGCGGGTGGCCTTCTGCGCCACCTGCTTCAACATCGCCGAGGGGGACCGCTGTGGCATCTGCGCCGACGAGCGTCGTGATGCCCATGTCGTGTGTGTCGTCGAGGAACCTCGTGACATCGTGGCCGTGGAGAAGACCGGCGAGTACCGCGGTCGGTACCACGTGCTCCAGGGCGCGATCAGTCCGATCGAGGGGATCGGACCCGAACAACTCCGGGTGGCGGAACTGCTCGCTCGTATCGAGCCCGAAGGCATCGAGGAAGTGATCCTGTGCACCAACCCGAACATCGAGGGCGAGGCGACGGCGATGTACCTGGGGAGACTGCTCAAGCCACTGGGGATCCGGGTGACGCGGATCGCCAGTGGTCTACCCGTGGGTGGTGATCTCGAGTACGCCGACGAACTGACCCTGGGTCGGGCCCTCGAGGGCCGCCGGGACGTGGACTGAGCGCCGAGGCGCCAGCGTCACGTCGCCGACGTCAATAGGCCTCGACCAGCAGCGCGTCACCCTGACCGCCGCCACCGCACAACGCCGCGGCACCCTTGCCGCCACCGCGGCGATGCAGTTCGTTGATCAGATGGAGCACGACGCGGTTGCCCGACATGCCGATCGGATGACCGAGGGCGATGGCTCCACCGTTCACGTTGGTGACCGATGCGTCGATCCCGAGAGTCTCCATCGACGCCACACCGACGGCGGCGAAGGCCTCGTTGAGTTCGAACAGGTCGATGTCGCCGACCGTCATCCCCGCCCGGGCCAGCGCGTCGTTGATGGCGTTGGCGGGCTGGTCGAGCAGCGAGGCATCGGGACCGGCCACCTGGCCGTAGCCCAGCACGCGCGCCATCGGCGCGAGACCGAGACGTTCGGCCGCGGCCTCCGAGGCGACGATCATCGCCGAACCACCGTCCGAGATCTGCGACGCGTTGCCAGCGGTGATGTTGCCCGCCTTGTCGAAGGCCGGTCGCAGTGCGCCCAGCGAGTCGAGAGTGGTCTCGGCGCGCACACCTTCGTCGGTGGTGAACGACAACGGATCGCCCTTGCGCTGCGGGATCTCCACGTTGACGATCTCGGCGTCGAACAGCCCGTCCTTCTGCGCCTTGGCCGCCCGCTCGTGCGACAGTGCCGCCAGTTCGTCCTGCACCTCGCGTGACAGACCCTTGGTCGCGGCGTACTTCTCGGTGCCGGCGCCCATGGCCAACTGGTCGATGGCGCAGAACAGACCGTCGAACATCATCGAGTCGACGACCTTGCCGTCTCCCATGCGCAGTCCGGCGCGCACTCCCGGCAGCAGGTACGGCGCGTTCGTCATCGACTCCATGCCCCCGGCCACGACGATGTCGGCCAGACCGGCCTGGATGTAGAGGTCGGCGAGGATGACGGCGTTGAGACCGGACAGACACACCTTGTTGACCGTGGTGGCCGGCACCGACATGGGAATGCCCGCCTTCACCGCGGCCTGGCGGGCGGTCATCTGGCCGGCCCCGGCCAGCAGCACCTGACCCATGAACACGTAGTCGACCTGTTCGGGCGCCAGTCCGGCACGACGCACCGCCTCGGCGATGGCGATCGCCCCGAGATCGGTGGCCTCGAATCCGGCGAGGGAGCCGGCGAGCTTGCCGATCGGGGTGCGGGCCCCGGAGAGGATGACGGATCCGGGCATGTCGTGACCTCCTGCTGCACACCGTGGCCGGTGGTCGGGACGACGTTGTCCCGATCGGCGGACTTTACCCGCGGGGGCTACCGGCCGGTAACGTGCGCGGCCATGCAGAACCTCCTCGACGCGATCCTGCAAGGGGCGCCCGGCGACGAGATCGCCGCCCTCCCCCTGCCCGAGTCCTACCGAGCCACCGTGGTGCTCGAGTCCGAGCAGACGATGTTCGAGGGCATGGCCTCCGAGGACAAGGACCCTCGTCAGAGCCTCCACCTGCAGGAGATCGCCCTGCCCGAACTGGCGCCCGACGAAGCGGTCATCGCCGTCATGGCCAGTTCGATCAACTTCAACACGGTGTGGTCGTCGATCTTCGAACCGGTCTCCACATTCGGGTTCCTCAAGCGGCTCGGTCGGGAGTCGTACTGGGGTGCCCGCCACGACCAGCCGTTCCACGCCGTCGGGTCCGATGCGTCCGGCGTCGTCGTCCGTGTCGGCTCCGCGGTGCGGAAGTGGAAGCCCGGCGACAGGGTCGTGGTGCACTGCAATCACGTCGACGATCAGGACGCGACCGCCCACAACGATTCGATGTTGGCCGACAACCAACGCATCTGGGGCTTCGAGACGAACTACGGAGGACTCGCCGACCTCTCGGTGGTCAAGGCCAACCAGTTGATGCCCAAGCCGGCCCATCTCACCTGGGAGGAGGCAGCCGTCAACGCGTTGTGCAACTCCACCTCCTATCGCATGCTCGTCTCACCCAACGCGGCACAGATGAAGCAGGGCGATGCGGTACTGGTGTGGGGTGCGACCGGAGGCATCGGTGGCTACGGGGTGCAGTACGTCCTGAAC
>VERC01000263.1 GCA_018882825.1 Acidimicrobiia bacterium
GCTCTACGAGGGCCACAAGGTGTCCCCCTATTGCGGTCGGTGCGGCACCGCGCTGTCGAGTCACGAACTGGGCCAACCCGATGTGTACCGCGACGTGGTCGACCCGTCGGTGTACGTGCGGTTCCCGGTCGACGATCGTGACGTCGACCTGCTGGTGTGGACGACCACTCCGTGGACGTTGGTGTCCAATGTCGCCGCCGCCGTAGGTCCGGACATCGAGTACGTGCGCGTCCGCTCCGGCGATGGGGGCCGGGACCTGGTGATGGCCGCGGCCCGGGCCGACGACGACGCCGAGATCGTCGAGCGGTTCCGCGGCTCAGATCTGGTGGGCTGGCGCTACCGCCGCCCGTTCGACGTGCTGCCCGCGCCGACCGGGGCCGATGCCTGGCGCGTGGTGGCCGCCGACTTCGTGACCACGGACGACGGTTCGGGGATCGTCCATCTCGCTCCCGCCTTCGGAGAGGACGACGCCGTGGTCGGTCGGTCCGAGGGTCTCCCCGTGCTGAACCCGGTGAACGGCGCCGCCGCGTTCGACGAGACGGTGGCCGACTACCACGGTCGATTCGTGAAGGACGCCGACCGCGACATCATCACCGATCTCTCCTCCCGCGGCCTGCTGGTGCGCGAGCAGGCCTACGAGCACAGTTACCCCCACTGCTGGCGCTGCGGCACCCCCCTCATCTACTGGGCCAAGACGTCGTGGTTCGTCCGCACCTCCGAGCATCGAGACCTGCTGTTGCGCGAGAACGAGCGCATCGACTGGCACCCGGAGTTCATCAAGCACGGTCGCTTCGGGAAGTGGCTCGAGGGGAACATCGACTGGGCCCTCTCCCGCGATCGATACTGGGGCACACCGCTCCCGATCTGGCGCTGCGAGGCCGGTCATGAGCACTGCATCGGGTCGGTCGCTGAACTTTCGGAACTCACCGGTCGGGACCTGACCGAGCTCGACCTGCATCGACCGTACGTCGACGAGATCGTCCTCCCCTGCCCCACCGACGGCTGCGACCGCCCCGCTCACCGGGTCGCCCCCGTACTCGACGCATGGTTCGACTCGGGCGCGATGCCTGCCGCGCAGCGTCATCATCCGTTCGAAGGAGCCGAATCGTTCGCCGGTGCGTTCCCGGCCGACTTCATCTGCGAGGCGATCGACCAGACGCGCGGCTGGTTCTACTCACTGCTGGCCGTCAACGCCCTCGTGTTCGACTCGACGCCGTACCGCAATGTGGTGTGTCTCGCTCTGATCGTCGACGAGAACGGGCAGAAGATGTCGAAGTCGCGAGGCAACGTGATCGCCCCCTTCGACATCTTCGACTCACTCGGGGCCGATGCGCTGCGCTGGTACTTCTTCTCCTCGGGCCAACCGTGGACGCCCAGGCGCGTGTTCCCCGAGGGCATCCGCGAGGCCACCCGCCAGACACTGCTCACCCTGTGGAACGTCCACTCGTTCTTCGCCACCTACGCCGACCTCGACGGCTGGACGCCGGGAACGGCGGCCGGCCCGGCCGTTCACGTGCTCGACCGATGGATCCTGTCCGAGTTGGACGACACCATCGATGCGGTGACGGCGGCCCTGGACGGGTTCGATGCGCTGACCGGCGCGACGCGTCTGGCACGGTTCGTCGACGACCTGTCGAACTGGTACGTCCGCCGCAGCCGTCCTCGGTTCTGGAAGGCCAGTGACGCCCGGGCCCATGCCACCCTGCACGAATGCCTGGTGACGGTGGCCCAGTTGCTGGCCCCGTTCTGTCCGTTCCTGGCCGACGAGATCCACACCACACTCACCGGGTCGCTCTCGGTCCATCTCACCGACTGGCCCCGAGCGCAGGGCCGGCACGACGCCGGATTGTCCGAGCGCATGGCCGCCGCCCGTCGACTGGTCACCCTCGGTCGTTCCGCCCGCACCGACGCCAAGGTCAAGGTCCGCCAACCGCTGCGACGGGCACTGCTGCTCCACCCCGGCCTCGAGCTCGACCCCGACATCGATGCCGAGATCGCCTCGGAACTCAACGTGAAGTCACTCGAGCGCCTCGACTCGCTCACCGGTCTCATGGGCTGGACGATCGTGCCCAACTTCCGGGCACTCGGCCCCCGACTCGGACCGAAGGTCAACGAGGTGAAGGCCGCACTGGCCGACGTGGACGGGGCGGAGTCGCGCCGACTGCTCGACGAGCGCGGATGGATCGAGGTCGCCGGGGAGCGGCTGGGGCCCGACGATGTCGAGGTGCGGGCCGATCGTCACGTCGACCTGGCGTTGGTCGAGGACGAGGGCTGGGCGGTGGCCCTCGACCTCGATCTGGACGATGAACTGCGCGCCGAGGGAATCGCCCGCGAACTGGTTCGAGCGCTCAACGACACTCGCAAGGCCGTCGGTCTCGCCATCGCCGACCGCATCGTCGTCACCATCGACGCCGATCCCGATCTGGTGGCCATCGTCGAGGCGCACCGAATCTCCATCGCCGCCGAGGTCCTGGCCCGCGACGTCGTCCTCGGCCCCGGCGAGCACCCGATCGAGATCGACGGACGTGCGCTGCGCGTGTCGGTGACACGCGTGGACTGAGGCGGCACCCGCGCCGGGGCCGGCACGACGGAGGTCAGGCCCGACCGTCAGGCCCGAAGGTCAGCGACGGTCGTCGAAATCGGCGTCGAAGAACCGCCGCATGGCCGCATCCGCATCGGCGTCGTCCTCGGCCAGGAACTCGTCGTCGATCGACGGGAGCGCGGCGGTGGCCGGGCCACCCCCGGC
Source organism: Acidimicrobiia bacterium (assembly GCA_018882825.1). Classification (GTDB taxonomy): domain Bacteria; phylum Actinomycetota; class Acidimicrobiia; order Acidimicrobiales; family Acidimicrobilacustridaceae; genus Acidimicrobilacustris. Next base: position 2,747 of record VERC01000263.1, read on the forward strand.
GTCGGGGGCCGGGGGTTGCCAGTCCGAGGCCGCCAGCACGGGTTGGAACACCTCGGGCTCGGGTGTCGACGCCGGCACGGCGGCCGGAGCGGCCGGAGCCGGCGCGCTGATCGCCGCCGGTCGGGTGGCCGGTCGATCCATGGCCACCGGCGGCGTGCCCGTCCGCAGCGCGGTGGGGTCGTCGAGCACCGCATGGATGCGGGCCAGCCCCGACGCGATCTGGGCGCGTTGCTCGGCCATGAAGGCCTCGAGCGCGGCATTGTCGGCCGCCAGTTCGCGCCGGATGCGATCGAGTCCCTGCAGTTCCTCGTCGGCCCGAGCCCGGGCCGCGGCGAGGATGCTGGCCGCTTCGCGCTCGGCATCGGAGAGCAACTGCGCAGCGTTCGCCCGCGCTTCGGACACCGCGGCCTCGGCCGTGCGCTGGGCCATCATCAACACCGTCGAGGAC
>VERC01000034.1 GCA_018882825.1 Acidimicrobiia bacterium
GTACTGGACCGCACTCCTGTGGGACACCGGACGCGTCGGCGACCTCGGTGACGACCGCAACAACTCGGTGATGGGCATGCTCGCCCGCGTGCTGCCGGACGGTCGGCCGCGCACGGCGCTGTGGATCGCCGTCGTCTCGGGCATCGTCGTCGTGGCCCTCGTCCGGGCCACGCGTGCCTCACGAGCGGGCGACCTGCTGGCCGCCACCGCCGTCATCGGATGCGCAGCGGCCGCCGCCAGTCCGATCTCCTGGTCGCACCATCTCGGATGGCTGCTGGTGGCCCTCGTTCCGTTCGTGGTCGCCGCCCGATCGACACGGGACCGCGTGCTGTGCGCGCTGGCCTATCTGGTGCTGGTCGGTCCGATGGGACACGGTGACGAAGCGTGGCTGTCGTCGGTGCGCGCCGTCCTGTGCTGTGCCGCGGTGCTGGCGGTGCCGATCCGCACGAGGACGGTCGAGACGACCGAACCCGAGCGGGTGCCGGCGGCCTGACTCAGGCGGCCACCACGCCCAGCAGGCGATCGACGAACTCCTCGGCGCCCTCGGCCAGGCGGTTCCGACGGATGGCCATTCCACCCACCACATCGGCACCCAGACCCCGCACCAGCTCCTCCAACTTCGGGAGGGTGCGCCCGGTCTCGATGGCGTAGGTGCAGTACACCGCGGCCCGCTTGCCGGTGAGGTACGGCAACTGGGCGATGCGCGCCGCCCGACCGGGCTTCTGCCCGAACAGGAACAGGCCGTCGGTCCACGAGCCGATGATGACCAGATCGGCCGCGGCCAGGGCCTGGTAGTCGACGGCCGTGGTGGGACACGACACGGCCTCCACGCCGGCCTCGGCCAACCTCGCCACCATGAACTCCGCCGCCTTCTCGGTGTTGCCCGTCAGGCTCTCGTGGATGACCACTGCTCGCACAGGATTTCGCTCCATCGTCCGTCGACCCGCAGAACCTATCCCGCCCGTCGCCTCCGGCCGCGCCCCTCGTGCCGACCGGCCGGTACGGTGGCCCCATGACCGACTTCGTGCACACCGAACTGCTGCCACTGGGTCCCGACACAACCCCGTACCGCCTGCTCGGCACCGAAGGGGTGGAGACGGTGGAGACGCCGGTCGGGCGATTCCTGCGCGTGGCGCCCGAGGCCATCACCTCGCTGACCGCGGCGGCCATGTTCGAGATCGAGCACTACCTCCGCACGTCCCATCTGGCGCAGTTGGCCTCGATCCTCGATGATCCGGAAGCATCGGGCAACGACCGGTTCGTCGCCCTCGATCTCCTGCGCAACGCCAACATCGCCGCCGGCGGCGTGCTCCCGGGGTGCCAGGACACCGGCACCGCCATCGTCAAGGCCAAGAAGGGCCAGTTCGTGCTCACCTCCGGGGACGACGAGGCCGCCATCGCCCGGGGCATCTTCGAGACGTTCCGCAACGACAACCTGCGCTACTCGCAGATGGCACCGCTCGACATGTACCGAGAGGTCAACACGGGCACGAACCTCCCCGCCGAGATCGAGATCGCCGCCATCGACGGTGACGCCTACAAGTTCTTCTTCATGGCCAAGGGTGGCGGATCGGCCAACAAGAGCTACCTGTTCCAGGAGACGAAGGCGGTGCTCAATCCGACGAGTCTGCGGGCCTTCATCGCCGACAAGATGGACCTGCTGGGCACGTCCGCCTGTCCGCCGTACCACCTCGCAGTGGTGATCGGCGGAACCTCGGCCGAGTTCGCGCTCAAGACGGGCAAGATGGCCTCGGCCCGCTACCTCGACTCGTTGCCCCTCACCGGGAGCGAGACCGGTCACGGATTCCGCGACCTCGAACTGGAGGCCGAGTTCCTGAAGGTGGCCCAGCAGTCCGGGATCGGGGCCCAGTTCGGCGGCAAGTACTTCTGCCACGACGTGCGCGTGATCCGGCTGCCGCGACACGGGGCGTCGTGCCCGATCGCCATCGCCGTGTCCTGTGCCGCCGATCGTCAGGCACTGGGCAAGATCACCTCAGAGGGAGTGTTCCTCGAACGACTCGAGCACGACCCGGCGCAGTTCCTGCCCGAGGTCACCGACGCCGACCTCGACACCGACGTGGTGCGCATCGATCTGAACCGCCCCATGGACGAGATCCGGGCCGAGTTGTCGCGACTGCCCATCCGCACCCGTGTGAGCCTGACCGGTCCGATGATCGTGGCCCGCGACATCGCTCACGCCAAGCTCAAGGAACGGATCGACGCCGGTGAGGGTCTGCCCGACTACATGAAGGATCACTGCGTCTACTACGCCGGGCCGGCCAAGACCCCCGAGGGCTACGCCTCGGGATCGTTCGGGCCCACCACCGCCGGCCGCATGGACTCCTACGTGGATCTGTTCCAGCAGCACGGTGGGAGCCTGGTGATGCTGGCCAAGGGCAACCGCTCCCGTCAGGTGACCGAGGCCTGTGCTCGTCACGGTGGCTTCTACCTCGGCTCCATCGGTGGCCCGGCGGCTCGACTGGCCCTCGACTGCATCCGATCGGTCGAGGTGCTGGAGTACCCCGAACTGGGGATGGAGGCGATCTGGCGGATCGAGGTCGAGGACTTCCCCGCCTTCGTGGTGGTCGACGACAAGGGCAACGACTTCTTCGAGGAGGTCGTCCGTTCCCGGCCGGTGACCCTGCGCTAGACGCTCAACCCTTTCGGGGTGCCGGTTCCCACGGAGCGTCGCGGTACATGTCGCGCAGTTCGTTCTTGAGCACCTTGCGCAGCGTCTGGTTGCGGGGCAACTCGTCCATGACCTCGAGTTGCTCCGGGATCTTCTGCACCATGAGGTCGGCCGCCCGCAGGTAGTCGACCATCTCGTCGAAGGTGAGGTCATCGGTTCCCGGCGCCCGCTCGACGCAGGCGCACACCCGCTCGCCGCGTTCGCTGTCGGGCAGACCGATCACCGCCACGTCGGCCACCTTGGGATGTTGGTAGAGGAGGTCCTCGATCTCCTTGGCCGAGATGTTCTCGCCCTTGCGGATGATCACGTCCTTGAGACGACCGGTGAGCACGACGTGTCCGTCGGCATCGAGATGCCCGAGATCCCCGGTGCGGAAGCGACCCTCGGCATCGAAGGCATCGGCGTCGAGAGAGGGATCGGTGTAGCCCTTGAACACCATCGGACCGCGCAGGCGCACCTCGCCGTCGACCCCCTGGGGCGCGACCTCGCCGTCGGCCGTCACAATGGTCACCTCGCAGGCGGTGACGGGCGCTCCATCGGTGTACATCAACTGGGACTCGGTGTCGTCCGGGCCACCTTGGGCGATCATCGGACACTCGGTCATGCCGTAGCCGTGACAGACGGGGATGCCCATCTCGGCCATGACCTCGGTGTACATCTCCGGCGGCTTGGGTGCGCCACCACCCGACAGCAGGCGCAACGAGGGGATGATCGGCACCCCGGGTTGTGTGCGCTGCTTGGCCAGGTACATCTGGTAGAAGGCGGGACCGCCGCCGGCCATGGTCGCACCCCGACGGGCGAAGAGTTCGGTGGCCCGGTCGATGTTGAACGCCTCGACCAGCACGGCACCACAGCCGCGGTAGAGCAGCATCATCAGGTAGTCGGGACCGGCGATGTGGGCGTAGGGGAAGGCGATGGAACCGATGTCGTCGGCCGTGAGGCGCACTGCGTCGGCCAGTCCGTACCCACCGGCCATGAGCGTGCGATCGGTGTGGCGCACCCCCTTCGGCGCCGAGGTGGTACCCGACGTGTAGTAGATCCAGCGCACCTCGTCGCCGTCGGTCGGCGCCGGGGGCAGCGTCACGGGATCGGCCTCGGGCAACGAGTCGTAGGCCAACATCACCTCGGGGGAGACGCCGTGCTCCTCGGACAACCGGATCGCCATCTCGTTGAAGTCGAAGCCGTTCCAGTCGCCAGGGATGAGGAAGTACTCGGCGCGGGTCTGGGAGATGACGAACCCGACCTCGCGGTCGCGGTAGATCGGGATGATCGGGTTCTGGACGGCCCCCAGCCGGGCCAGGGCCAACGACACGACGACTGTCTCGATGCGCGTGGGCAACTGCCAGGTCACCCGGCTCCCATGGCGGATACCGAAGGCATGCAGACCGGCGGCCACCCGCTCGGAGAGATCGCGCAACTCGGCGAACGTGATCTCGCGATCCTCGTCGTAGAGCACCACCACGTCGGGGGTGGCCGCGGCCCGGGCCTCCACCAGTTCCCACATCGTCGTGGCCTGTTCGACCGAACCGATGACACTCGAGGTCACGTCGACCCTCCCTCCGGGGCACCCCGATCGGTGCGCGGCCCTCATCATGCCCGCTGCGGGAGGGGTCGTGACACGTCGGGGGTGGGCGCATGTCAGGATGCGCCGATGGAGCGCACCATGCCCGCGTACCGGATCGTCGAGTGGGGCCGGGCCCCGGAGTTGACCGAGGTGGCGGTCCCCTCCCCCGCCGCCGGTCAGGTGCTCGTGGAGGTGGCGGGCAACGGACTGTGCCACTCCGATGTCGGGATGTCGGCCATGCCCGGAGCGATCGGCGAAGCCATCGGTTGGACGGTTCCCTTCACCCTCGGCCACGAGGTCGGGGGGCGGATCGCCGCGATCGGGGCCGGGGTGAGCGGATGGTCCGAGGGTGACGCCGTGGCCGTGGTCTCGCCCCGTTCCTGCGGACGATGCCGCTGGTGCGCACGGGGCGCGGACAACAACTGCGAGGACTCGCTGGTCGGGCGGGGCTACGGCATGGACGGCGGACTGGCCCGCTACATGATCGTGCACAGTGCGCGCGAGCTGGTGCCGCTGCGTTCACTCGATCCCGTGCTGGCCGGTCCGCTAACCGATGCGGGGGCGACCTCCTACCACGCCGTGCGCCGGGCCCTCGGGCGCATCCATCCCGGCGGGCGCGCCGTGGTCATCGGTGCCGGCGGACTGGGCGCGTACGCCGTGCAGCACCTGCGCGAACTGACCGCAGCCGAGATCGTGGTCATCGACCCTTCGTCCAACCGGCGGGAGTATGCCCTCGAGCTCGGTGCGCACCGCGCCCTCGAGGGCATCGACGAGTCGACCGTCGACGACCTGCGGCTCGAACTGGCGGGCAGCGCCGACGCGGTGTTCGACTTCGTGGGCACCGACCCGACCATCGACCTCGGTCTGTCCCTCACCGCCCGCGGCGGCGCCTTCGCTCTCGTCGGCGCCGGGAACGGTTCGCTCTCCGGCCAGTTGTTCGGTCGACTCCCCCGCGACGGCGAGGTGTTCACCTTCCAGGCCCCGACCATCGCCGACACGCTCGACGTGTTCGCGTTGGCCGATGCCGGTCGCCTGCGCGTCGACGTCGATCTGTACCCGTTGGCGCGGGTGGCCGAGGCCTACCAGGCGATGGAGCGCGGGGAACTGCGCGGACGGGCCGTCGTCACACCCGTCTGAGCGTGCGGTCAGTCGCCGTCGAGTTCGAGATAGGGCGTGGACTGGAGGTCGTCGACCAGTCGCAGCAACAGCCGACCGAGTTCGACGCGCTCCTCCGGCCGCCAGTCGGCCAGCGCCCGCGACAACTGCGCGCTGCGCACGCGTTCGTAGCGGGCGGCGAGGGCGCGGCCCGCCGGGGTGCCGACCACGAGCACGATCGAACCGTGGCGCTCACTGGCCCGGCGTTCGACCAGACCGAGATCGGTGAGCGTGCGCAACTGACGACTGACGGCACCCGTGTCCATGCGGGCGGCCCGGGCCAACTCCCCGACCGGCATCGGATCGTTGGACCCCAGAACCCGCAACACCTCGACCGACTGCTGGGAGAGGGCGACACCCGCGGCCTCGGCCATCCCGGCGTTGATGCGCCGGCTGGACAGCAACCGTTGGAGACGGGAGATGCCGAGTCGGACCTCGACGAGTTCCGACTCGATGTCGGTCACCGGCGCCGCACGGGCCGGCCGCGGCGCGCTCATGTCGCTCAGGCGTTCTGGAAGGCCGGGCTCTGATGGTCGGGCACCACGTCGAGGGGCGTGGCGATCTCGGCCACCGTCGGACCGATCCGATCGGCGATCGGCTGCAGCGCCTCGAGGTCGATGTGGTACACCGCCGCCGCGTTCTCGGCCAACACCTTGCGCAGATCGGATTCGTCCCAACCCACGAACGAGTGCCGGATCGACTCGATGCTGTAGGGAGACGTGGCTTCGTTGTGGGGGTAGTCCGAGCCCCACATGCACTTGTCGATGCCGATCTCGCGGAAGGTCGCGGCCTGCTTGGGCGAGGGGAAACTGGAACCCAGGAAGCAGTTGCGACGGAAGTAGTCCGACGGCTTGTGGGGCAGCGCCCCCGAGGCGGGCATGCCGATCTCGCCGATCCGGCCACGCACCATCGAGTTGTGGATGTTGTCCATCCGTTCCAGCGCTTCGGGCACCCACGCCGCGCCCTGCTCGGTCATGACGAACTGCAGACCGGGGAAGCGCTCGAAGACTCCGCTCATGATGAGGTGCCACAGCGCACGGTTGGCGAAGAACGGCGCCTCGAGCACGAACATGGTGATGGCGGCGTCGTGCTTGCCGTAGTTGGGGATGCCACTGCCACCGGCGTGATGGGTGATCGACATCTCCAGGTCCTGACAGGTGGCCCACAGCGGGTCGTAGGCGGCCGAGAACAGCGGATCGATCCACGGGGTGTCAGGTGAGACACCGGGCAACAGGATCCCGTGGAGACCGTTCTCCTTGGCCCACACCACATCGGCGATCGCCTCGTCGACGTCGTTCAGCGCGATCTGGGCCAGTCCGACCCGGCGCAGTGGCGCCTCGGCCACGAAATCGATGAGCCAACGGTTGTGGGCCCGCAGTCCGGCCACGCGCCGGGGGAAGTCCTCGGGCGACGGCGCCGGCGCGATGACCACGCCGGTGGGGAAGAACGGTGGCACCGTGTTGGGGAACAGCACCTCACAGGCCGTGCCCTCGGCGTCGAGGTCGGCGAGGCGACGGTCCGAATCCCAGTTCCGGGTGCGACCGTCGTCCTGCAGGTCGCGGAACGGGTTCTTGTACCGACCGCGCCAGGCGTCGAACTCGTCGCGCCAGGCCGGATCCAGGTACTCGCGGTACTGCTCGTGACTGCCGCCGGCGTGACCGTCGGCCGAAACGATGACGTAGTGATCGTCGGCTGCCATGGGGACCTCCCTCGTCGGTGCCCCCGAGACTACCGGAGACTGTTGACCGAGTCAAGACTGAGTGCTCCGTTCACGGACAGGGCCTGCGACGAGGCGGGAAGGAGTCCTCAGGCCAGGTGGAAGTAGGGCAGGACGAAACCGTCGTCGAACCGGTGGAACTCCACCTCCACCGGGAGGCCGATGGCCACCTCGTCGTGCTGGCACCCCACGAGGTTGGCCAGCATCCACCAGCCCTCCTCCATCGTGACGATCAACGGGACGTAGGGGACCTCCATGGTCGGGGTCACCGGACGCCACACGCAGGTCCAGCTGTAGATCTCTCCCCGTCCGCTGCTGTCGGTCCACTCCAGACGCCGCGAGGCACACGACGCGCACATGAGTGCCGGTGTGTGGGTGGCGGCGCCGCAGTCCTCGCACCGCTGGAAACGCAGCACTCCCTCGGCGCACCCGTCCCACCACGGTCGCGACAGCGGACCGGGAACGGGCCGGGGGATGTCGCCGGTACCGGGACGCAACAGGGTCACGGCCGTCCCGTCCCCAGCAACAGGACGTCGGTGAACAACGCGCCGGAACCCCCGCCCGTGCACATCGCCACCTCGGCCCCGGGCACCTGCATCGACGCGCACGTGCCGCGCAGCTGCTCGACGCCGCGCACGACGCGTTGGATCAACTGCACCGCCGCCCCGCCGTGACTGAACGACATCGTTCCGCCATCGGTGGTGACCGGCGTGGCACCGCCTGGTTCGATGGCGCCCGAGGTGACATAGGCGCCGCCCTCACCCTCGGCACAGAATCCGAAGGCTTCGAACTGTCGGATGATCTCGAACGAGAACGGGTCGTAGAACTCGCAGACGTCGACATCGCTCGGCCCGAGGCCCGCCGTGGCGAACGCCTCCTCGGCCGCCCGTCGCCCGACGTGACCGGCGATGAGGTCGGGACGTCGCACGCCGCCGAGGTCCCAGGCCGGCGGATGCTGGTAGGAGGGCCCGAGATGATCGGTGCCGCCGCCGAGCAGGTACACCGGTGGGCGGGCCAGATCGTCGGCCCGGTCGGCTCGGGTGAGCACGAGGGCCGTGGCGCCCTCCGAGGTCATGGCGCAGTCGAGCAGGCGGAACGGATCGGCGATCATGCGACTGTCGAGGATGTCGGCCGCACTGAACGGTCCCCGACCCGAGTACACCGCCCCCGGGTGCGCGCTGCCGTTGTTCCTGATCACCGCAGCGACATGCGCCATCTGCTCGGGAGTGGTGCCGTACATGTGCATGTGTCGACGGGCCATGAATGCGAACTCGGCGGCGGTGAACATGCCGTAGGAGGCCACGAACTCATGTGTGGGTCGCGTCCACGGCGCCGTGCGCGAATGCTCGCGATAGCTGCCCGCTTCGCCGGTGGCCACCAGCACCGTGGTGGCCAACCCGCAGGCGATGGCCATGGCCCCCTCCAGCACCGCGGGAATGCCCAACGGCGACATCGATCGCCACGCCGGGCCGATGCGGCTCTGGTAGAGGAAGTTGCTGGCCAGTCCCCCGACGACACCGTCGATGTCGCGCGGGGTCAGACCGGCGTCGTCGATGGCACCGAGGGCGGCCTCGAGGGCGATGCTCTGGGAGTCGTGGCCCTCGAGGACCTTGGCCTGCTGGGTGTTGTGGATCCCGACGACGGCGACGTCGCGGAAGGGATGGGGCACCGGCCGACGAGCGTCGGCCTCAGCCGACGATCACGTTGGGTCGACCGAAGCCCTGGGCCTCGCACATGGCCATGTAGGCGGCCAACGTCCCCGGACCGTCGGCCACGGAATCGATGTTGCCGTCCTCGTCGAGGTTCAAGTTGCTGCCGTACATGTGGAACCACACGCGGGTGTCGTCCTCCACGGCCGTGAGGGTGTGCACCGACCCGGCGGGCTCGTACAGGAACGACCCGGCGCGGTTCACGTAGTCGTACTCCTTGTACTTCCACGCGCCCGACGTGGTGTAGCCCCACACCGGTCCCGTGTGACGATGCGTCTGCACGGCGAAGCCGGCCTGGAAGATGTTCTCCACGATCCACAGGCCCTCTTCGATCTTGACCTGGAGCACGCGGAGCTTGTTCCCCCCACCGATCTCCACGAACGGAAGATCGGACTCGCCGATGTGGACGGCTTCGGTCGGTGCGGTCAGCGTCATGGTTCCTCCTCGTGGTTGGGGGTGATGCTAGAGGCCCTCAGCGGGGACCACGCACCAGACGACCGGGGCGGGCCCCGGTGTCGGTGTCGTCCCGACGGATGATCGTGCCGGCCACGATGGTGGCCCGGTACCCGGAGGCCCGCTGGACGAGTCGGCCTCCCCCGGCCGGCAGGTCGTGGACCACCTCGGGTTCGAACAGGTGCAGGTCGTCGAGATCGATGACGTTGACGTCGGCCCGCTTGCCGACCTCGAGGGTACCCCGGTCGCCGAGGCGGTAGAGCGAGGCCGTCTCATGGGTCTGCATCCGCACGGCCGCCTCCAGCGAGAGGCGCGGCCCCCTCGTCCGGTCCCGCACCCAGTGGACGAGCATCGAAGTCGGCATGGAGGCATCGCACAGCAGGTTGGAGTGAGCACCGGCGTCGGACAACCCGACCACCGACGCCGGGTGGGTGAGCATGTCGTACACGCCGTCGAGACCCGACCCGGCGTAGTTGTTGATGCCGGCCATCAACAGGGCCCGACCGTCGCGTTCGAGCATGCGGTCGTACATCATCTCCATCTCGCTCACACCGGCGGCGGCCGCCAGCCCGGCGATGGACCGCTCGAAGGTCGGCTCGTGGTCGAGACCGTCCATGGGGAAGATGATGGCGGCGCCGTGCCGGGCGAAATCGGCGATCCCCTCGTAGAGGGTGCCGTCGGGCGCGTCGTCGGTCTCGGAGAGGATGGCGGCGCGCACCTCGGTCCGCCGCAACTGCACGATCATCGCGTCGATGTCGCCGCCGCACCCGTCGCGAACGGCCTTGAACGTCGGTCGACGCATGAAGGCGTGCGAGGCGGTGAAGCCGAGCAACAGCCCCTGGCTGCGGGCCGAGACCTGGGGCACCACCACGGCACCGTCGGCCCGGGCCTCGAGGGCCCGATCGAGGACCTCGCGGTAGAGCGTCACGTCGGTCGGGATCTGGTTCAACACCATCGACACGGGGATGCCGAACTCGGCCGACATCCGCCGCATCCACTCGAACTCCTCGAGGATCCGGTCCGGATCGGAACCGACCACCCCGAGCGGCGACACCTCGAACACGCCGCCCCCGGCCGCCGCCACCGCGGCGGCGATCGGCCACAACTCCTCGGATCCGGCGTGGGTTCCCGGAACCAGTGTGCCGTCGCGCGCCGTGTGCGCGTAGGTGCGTGATGTGGTGAAGCCCAACGCCCCGCACTCGATGGCCTCGGCCACGAGTTGCGCCATGCGGGCGATCTCGTCGTCGGTCGGGGGCTCGTCGGCGATGGCCCGATCGCCCATCACCCAGACGCGCAGGGGCCCGTGCGTGACCTGCTGGGCCACGTCGATCGTCCATCGCCGACGCTCGAGCACGTCGAGGTACTCGGGGAAGGTGACCCAGTCCCACGTCATGCCCTCGGTGAGCGCGGCGCCGGGGATGTCCTCGACGCCCTCCATCAGTTCGATCACCTGCTGGCGCCGCTCCGGGGAGACGGGAGCGAACCCGACACCGCAGTTGCCGGCCACGATGGTGGTCACACCGTGACTCACCGAGGGCTCCAGCACGTCGTCCCACGTGATCTGCCCGTCCATGTGGGTGTGGATGTCCACGAAGCCGGGGGTCACGATCAGCCCGCTGGCATCGATCTCCTCGACGCCGGCACCGCGAACCGTGCCGCCGACCTGCGTGAGCCGACCGTCGTCGATGGCGACGTCGCCGATGAACCGGGCCCGACCGGTGCCGTCGACGATGGTGCCGTGACGGATGACGAGATCGTGGGTGGTGCTCATCGCCCGGGGGCCACCAGCACGCCGGGTGCGGCGCCGTCCACCTGTCGCTCGTCGACGCGGATGGGCTGACCGTTGACCAGCACATGGCGCACGCCCACGGGGGCGTCGGCCGTCAGTCGTTCGGAGCCGGCCGGGAAGTCGGCCACCCGCCGGATGGGGCCGGGGGCCACGGTGGTCGGATCGAAGACGACGATGTCGGCGATGGCGCCGTCGCGCAGTACGCCGCGGTCGACGAGCCCGAACATGTCGGCCTGCGCCTTGGTCAGTCGTCGGATCGCCTCGGGCAGGGACATGACCGCCCGGTCGCGCACCCAGTTGCCCAGCAGGTCGGTGGCCTGCGGTGCGTCACACAACTGACCGACGTGGGCCCCGGCATCGGACAGGCCGAGCGCCACGTGCTCCTCGTTGAGGAGGAACGCCACCTCGTCGACGTCGTCGTTGGCCACGACGCACCGGACCCGCGTGGCCAGTCCGGGATCGGCCAGGGCCAGTTCCATCACCGCGTCGAACGGTTCGAGACCGCGTTCGGCGGCGATGTCGACGATCCGTCGCCCCTCGAGCGACGGATCGACCGGATTCTCGGCCACCTCGAACGTCTCCCACCGAGGGACCATGAAGGTCCCCTCCTTCCACTTCTCGATCGCCGCGGCCCGCCACTGCAGATCGCCGTAGGCCGCGCGCCGCTCGTCGAGCGTGGCCCCCATCAGGTCGCCGAACACCGGATTGACGTTGAAGGTGAAGGGTTCGGCCAGCGACATGGCGAAAGCCAGTGGCCGGGGTGAGACCTGTGGCCACACCTTTGCGCCCCGCTCCCACCCGGCCCGGTTCAGTTCGGCGAACGAACGATGGCCTCCGCTCGGCTGGGCCAGCAGAGCGGTGACCGTGAAGGGCACGCCGGCCGCGATCTGCAGGTCGTAGATGTCGGCCACCGGCAGCGTCTCGCCCGGCGTCACCTCCACCACGCCCCGACCGGCGGCACCGACGGCGTTGAACAGCGCCTCCAGTTCGGCGCGCTCGGCGAACCGGGACGGCACCGGCTTGCCGTCCACCCCGCGGTGGGTCGGCGCGACGCTGGTGGCGAACCCGGCGGCGCCATGGTCGAGCGCGTCGGCCAGCACTTCGACCATCCGCTCGATCTCCTCGGCGCTGGCGGCGCGCTCGTAGGCATCGTCACCCATGACGAACAACCGCAACGCCGTGTGCCCCACATAGGCGCCGAAGTTGAGCCCCAGTGGGAGTGCACCCACCGCCTCGAGGTACTCCGGGAAGGTCGAGAAGTTCCACGGCACCCCGGCGGCCAGTGCGGCGACGTCCATGTCCTCGACGTTCTCGAGGGTGCGGGCGATCAGGTCACGGTGCTCGGGTCGGGTCGGGGCGATCGAGAACCCGCAGTTGCCGGCGATGACGGTGGTGACCCCGTGGAACGACGACGGAGTGAGCGACGGATCCCAGAACACCTGCGCGTCGTAATGGGTGTGGATGTCGATGAACCCGGGAGCCACGACGCAACCGGTGGCATCGAGCACCCGATCACCGGCGAGACCGGTGCCGATTGCCACGATGCGGTCGCCGTCGACGAGCACGTCGGCGCGCCGTTCGGGGCCGCCGGTCCCGTCGATGACGATGCCGCCGCTGATGAGGATGGTGGGCATGGGTGTCCGATCGTTCAGGCGACGAGTCGCAGAGGGAGCCGTTTGAGGGCGTTGTTGAGATTGGATCTGACGCGCACGGCGTCGCCGGTCGGTTCGATCACCGAGAAGGTGTCGAGGAGTTCCTCGAAGAACACACGGCCCTCCAGCCGGGCCAGGTGCACACCGAGACAGAAGTGCTCACCGATGCCGAACGAGAGATGGGGATTCGGTGAGCGGGTGACGTCGAAGCGCTGCGAGTCGGCGAACACCTCCTCGTCGCGATTCGCCGAGGTGTAGTACATCGCCACCTTGTCGCCGGCGGCGATGCGCGTGCCGGCGATCTCCGTGTCGGCGGTGGCCGTGCGACGGAAGTAGTGCAACGGGTTGTACCAACGCAGCATCTCCTCCACCGCTCCGGGGATCAGCGCTCGGTCCTCGCGCAACAGGCGCAGCTGGTCGGGATGCTGCAGCAGGGCCCACACGCCCCCCGCCATCATGGTGACGGTGGTGTCGTTGCCGGCGGTGATCATCTGCACCAGCAGGCTCCCGATGTCACCGTCGGTCAGGTAGCGGCCGTCGAACTGCTGACCGAGGATGATGTCCATCAGGTCGCCCTGTGGCCCGACCGTCCGACGATCGGCGGCGAACTGCATGCCGTAGATCGCCATGCGCATCGACGAGTCGGCACTCCCCGCCTCGTGGTTGTCGCCGTCGGGATTGATCTCGGGGTCCTGTGCGCTGGTGTTCAACTGCGACCACTCGTGCAGCATCTCCCAGTCGGACTCGGGGAGCCCGAAGAGACGTCCGATGACCTGCGTGGGCAGCGCGCCGACGGTCTCGTGCACGAACTCGACCTCGCCGCGCTGGCGTGATTCGGCGAGGATCTCGCGGGTGATCGCCCGGATCTGCTCCTCCATCCCGGCGATGATGCGAGCGGCGAACTCGGGGGCCAGCGGCTTGCGGTAGGCGATGTGCCGCGGCGGGTCCATCGACAGGAGCATGTCCCGCATGCGGGCCAGGCGCTCGGGATCGAGATCCTCGGGCACCACCCCGCCGGCCTCGCACGAGAACAGCAGCGGATTCCGGGCCACGTGCACGACATCGGCGTGCCGCAGCACGGCCCAGTAGCCGGGCTCACCCGGCATGTCCTGCCAGTGCACGGGATCGACCCGGCGCAGACGAGCGAACTCCTCGTGCGGTGAGTCGAACTCGTAGGTCCCCGGGTCGTAGAGATCGACCGTTGCCATGACGCCCCTCCCCCTCCGGCCGCCCCACCGGCCGGCGCCGCATCCTCGCGCAAGTAG